>DATJLH010000166.1:0-2916 GCA_035490615.1 Cellvibrio sp. | reverse complement strand
CGCCAGCGCTACCCCCAAGGCCAGCGGTCCCCTGGTGGATGACCCGATTGCCGCCGAGATCGAATTTGGCGATTTTGCCAAGGTGGATCTCCGCATCGCCCTGATTGCCAACGCCGAACATGTGGAAGGCTCTGACAAGCTACTGCGCTTGACCCTGGACCTGGGCGGAGAGACACGCAATGTCTTCTCCGGCATCAAAGCGGCGTATAGACCCGAGGATCTGGTGGGCAAGCTCACCGTGGTGGTGGCCAACCTCAAGCCGCGCAAGATGAAGTTTGGCATGAGCGAAGGCATGGTACTGGCCGCTGGCCCGGGTGGGGGCGACTTATACCTGCTCGAACCCCACAGCGGCGCCCAACCCGGCCAACGCGTTATGTAACGCCACACCCCTGGTGTCGGATTAGCCAAAGGCGTAATTCGACACCAGGGTCCGTAAACGCATTATCGCCACAAGTTTCAAGCATATTCCCAAATAAACCGGGTTTTGGATTGATCCCGCGCCGTTGCTTTACGATAATGCGCCCCTGAAATTTCAGGCGTCAGCCAACAGGTAGAGAATCCATGACCGAATTTGCCGTCATCATGCTCGGCACCATCCTGGTGAACAACTTTGTGCTGGTCCAGTTCCTGGGGCTGTGCCCGTTTATGGGTGTGTCCAACAAACTGGAATCGGCCATCGGTATGGCCGGCGCTACTACCTTTGTGATGACGCTCGCCTCTATCTGCACCTACCTGGTCTTCACCTGGATTCTTGCGCCTCTCGGGCTGGATTACCTGCGCACAATTTCTTTTATATTGGTGATCGCGGCAGTCGTGCAGTTCACCAAGATGTTTATGGAAAAAACCAGCCCATTGCTGTACCGCATCCTCGGGGTATTCCTGCCGCTGATTACCGTGAACTGCGCGGTGTTGGGCGTGGCCTTGTTGAATATCAACAAAACCCACAGTTTCTGGGAATCCACCCTCTATGGATTTGGCGGGGCGGTAGGGTTTTCCATTGTATTGATCCTGTTCTCGGCCATGCGCGAACGCCTGGCCGTGGCCGATGTGCCCGTGCCATTCAAAGGCGCCGCCATCGGTATGATCACCGCCGGATTAATGTCCCTTGCCTTCATGGGCTTCAGTGGCCTTGTATAGGCCGGAGTTGCAGCAGCCTTTATTCAGTGGCCTTTATATAGACCGGAGATGTAACGCCGATTATGTTTGAACTGATTGTCCAGAATCCTATTATCGCTGCGCTGGTCGCCCTGATCGGTCTGGCTGCGCTATTTGGTGCGATCCTGGGTTTTGCGGCAGTGAAATTTAAAGTCGAAGGCGACCCCATCGTCGACCAGATCGATAACCTGCTGCCGCAAACCCAGTGCGGCCAGTGTGGTTATCCCGGTTGTCGACCTTACGCCCAGGCTATTGCCGGCGGCGATGCCATCAATAAGTGTCCTCCCGGTGGCCAAACCACTATTAATGCCCTGGCGGACCTGCTCGCTGTACCCGCGCCGACCCTCGACGAAGAGCACGGCGAGGAGTCCGAAGTCAAAAAAGTCGCGTTTATCCGGGAAGACGAGTGCATCGGCTGCACCAAGTGCATCCAGGCGTGCCCGATGGATGCCATCCTCGGTGCCGCCAAGCAGATGCATACGGTGATTGCCGATGAATGCACCGGCTGCGATTTGTGTGTGGAGCCCTGCCCCGTAGATTGTATTGACATGGTCCCGGTGGAAACCGGCGTTAAAGAGTGGAAGTGGGAATTGCCCGCCATCAACGCCAGCATCATCGCCACCGACCGCGACTCGCAGGATCAGCCAACAGGTAAAGCCGCTTAATGACCAGCCTGATCAAAATCCGGGAAATCCCCGGCGGAATTCACCCGCCCGAGCATAAAGAACAATCCCTGCGTCTGCCGCTGGGTTCCGTGCCTTTGCCACCCCAGTTGGTCGTACCCGTGAGCCAACATATCGGTGAACCGGCCACACCGGTGGTGAGCGTGGGTGAGCGCGTATTGACCGGGCAACTGATTGCTGCCGCCAATGGCGTCTTCAGTGCCAATATCCACGCGCCCAGCTCCGGCACCGTGGTGGCAATTGAAGATCGCGTCCTGACCCATCCTTCCGGGATGAGCGATACCTGTATCGTGATCGAGACGGACGGCAAGGATGAGTGGGTGCCGCTAAATCCCTGCGAGGATTATCACGCACTCGACAAGACCGCCCTGCAAGATAAAATCCGCCTGGCCGGGGTAGCCGGTCTGGGCGGCGCGGGTTTTCCCACGGCGGTAAAACTCAACCCGCGCTCCACTGAAGTGATTGATACCCTGATCATCAACGGCGCCGAGTGCGAGCCCTATATCACCGCCGATGACATCCTGATGCAAACCCGCGCCGAGGAAATCATCGCGGGAACCCTGATGGTCAGCCACCTGCTGCATGAGCCCAAAGACCTGGTCATCGGCCTGGAAGACAATAAACCCCAAGCCCTGGCGGCCCTGCAAAAAGCGGCGCAAGGCACGCGGGTACAGGTGGTGGCTTTTCCGACGAAATACCCGTCTGGCGGTGCCAAGCAAATCATCCAGATCCTGACCGGACGCGAAATTCCCACCGACCACCATTCCGCCTATATCGGCGTTATTTGCCTCAACGTCGGCACCGTTGCAGCGGCCTGGCGGGCAGTGCGTTACGGTGAGCCGCTGATTTCCCGCATTACGACCGTTGTTGGTGAGTCACTGGACATTCAGCGCAATGTGGAAGTCCGCATCGGTACGCCGATTGACTATGTTCTTGCCCAACACGGTTTTGATGCGAAGCAAGCCTCACGCCTGATTATGGGTGGCCCGATGATGGGCTTTACCTTGCCGAACCCCAGCGTGCCGGTGATTAAAACCACCAACTGTATCCTCGCTCCGACAAAAAAAGAATTGCCACC
>DATJLH010000165.1:0-5971 GCA_035490615.1 Cellvibrio sp. | reverse complement strand
AGCCGCGATATTCAGGGTTGTGTCATTACCGCTATGCGTTGCAGAGACCAAAGAAACCGGCGTGGCAAAATCGACAACATCCAAACGGCGACGCAACTCTTGCGGCAGCCAAACATCTTTAAACGTCAACCGAACACCGGCACCCGTACCTGACATCTCAGCGCTGATATTAGGGTCGGACAACGCGATGATGATACGGCCTTCACCCGTTGTACCGCGACGGAAGTCAATATTGGTAATGGATGGCCCCTGAACCGCAGCAGCTTGTGTATTTGATGCAGAAGGAACAGTTACGCTGGGTGTCACTGCATTGCTAGCGTACCCACCATCGCTCGCACCCACCTCAACAATATAAGTATTACCTTCGGCACGGCTGGTGTAAGAGGTCAGATCATCCAGATTCAAAATTAATCGGGTTCTACCTTCCGTAGTTAACACCATGGCGCTTTGGCCATTATCAAATGACAATGGATAACGGCGTTCTTTCAGCGCGCTGACAACCTGGGGAAAATCAAGAACGATACGCGCCGGTCTTTCAATGGTATAACCGGCCGGCTCCGGCGGTGGCCCTGAGAAGGTCATCCTGACTTCAAACCGTTCTCCGGGAAGCTCAGAAAAACGAATATCATCAAGCGTATTTGCCCAGGATACAGGGGCCAGCAGACAAACGAGTAATAAGGCTAGATTTCGCATTTTTAACCCCAATGAGAACAAAGCACCCATGATGGTTTATTCCTTTTCTTCTAATTTGATAATTCTGGGACGCTCAACCCAACCGTTTGCGCCATCAGAGACAATTTCGAGCACTTCAATTTGTGCGCGATCCGCAGTTATGATCTTGCCGTGGTTTTTGCCTATATAATTGCCGACGGTAACCGAGTGCACCCCACCCTGTCCGTCATCAATCAAGGCCCACAGACGGCCGGATTTGGTTAATGTGCCTACCATCGTCAGGCCAGCAATATTGAAGCTCTCAAGATACTCCCGCTCACGGTTCATATCCGGCTCAACAGTCCTACCACCTTTTATTGATGCTTTATCTTCTTCCCTCACTGGCGGATCAAACGGGCTCCGCAAGGTCATCGCGCTATAAGCAAAAGGACGATACGGACGAAATGCCGGGAGCGGTTCAATTTGCCCTTGTGGTCGACGCTTGGTTTCCGCCATAAAATCATGCAGATCCTGGTGCTGGGAAGATGAGTCGCAAGCTGTTAGCAAAAACGCACACAAACCGAAGACGAGAGCGTATGAAATTTTCTTCATTTCTACTGCTCCTGCGATTTGTAGCGATAGGTTTTTGCAGAGATTTTCATTGCCAGCTCAGCACCGTCTTTTTTCCGGGTGATTGAATAATCATGCAATGTAACAATACGAGGCATACCTGCAACGCCACTGACGAAACCACCCAAATCATGATATCCACCTTCTACATCAATACTGATGGGCAGCTCAATGTAATACTCAGCCGTACGCTCCGCTTCCAGCTTGATGCTGTTGATGGTCAGACCGCTTTCTGAACCACGCGTATCGATATCTTCCAATAATCCCGGCACTTCGGTATCTGTCGGTAAGCGTGACAATAAGGAATCGAAGGTGCTCTTCATCTCCACCATCTGGGCTCGGTAAGCTTCAAGGTTAGCGGCCTCAAAACTTTTCTTTCTATATGTCTCTTTTAATGTAGCTTCTTTTTTAACAATTGTATCAAGCTGCATATTCAGGTCTTTGATCCACACGTAGTAGGTCGCAGCAAATACAACAGCAATTAGTAACACCGCCACAAAAATCTTTGCCGGCACAGGCCAAATACCGATTTTTTCAAAATCGATATCATTCACGTCAAAGTTCTTAAGCTGCTCCATGGATTCTGCAAATGACATGTTATTTACCCTCCTCATTTGCAGCCGCATCAGTCTGTTCTTGTGGAGCAGAAGTGCGCACGGTCATCTTGAATGAATTGGCCTGCTCGCCTTGCTCAGGCGCAGCAGTCACGGACGTCAAATTGGGGGATGCAAACCAGTCAGATTGATCGAGGTTACGCATAAAGCTGGATACGCGATTGGTCGACTCAGCGATACCTTCAATGCTGATTGTGTCACCGGTGCGCACCACCGAATTCAAATGAACACCATCGGGAACGGAGCGCACCAGATCATCGAAATAACGCACGATAACGGGCCGGGTTCCTTCGAGGTCCTGAATGACTTTGATACGTGTCAACAGGTCGTCGCGCACCTTCTTCAGCTCAGCAATTTCCTGAACCTGCTTTTCCAGGGCAGCGATTTCTGTTTCCAGCAAGCGGTTGCGAGAGTTTTGATTATCAATGGCTGCTTCCACGCTGGAAATCCAGACGTAAGCCAATAGCGCCGATACGATAAAAACCCCGATCAATATCGCAATGAACTGGTCTTTCTTTTCCTTGCGATAGGCTTCACGCCAGGGGAGTAAGTTAATCTTTGCCATTAGTCGAAACTCCTCATTGCCAAGCCTGTGGCAATCATTAATGAAGGAGCATCATTCGCCAGCGCCACAGCATTAACCCGTGAAGACACCGACATACCGGCAAAGGGATTGGCCACCACTGTTTGGGTACCCAATTTTTCTTCGATCAAACCAACCAGGCCATCCATTGAGGCCACCCCACCCGCGAGGATGATGTAATCCACATCGTTGTACTGGCTGGCAGAAAAGAAGAATTGCAAAGAACGTGTAACCTGCTGGACGACCGCTTCTTTAAACGGACCGAGTACCTCGGATTCATAATCATCCGGTAAGCCGCCTTGCTTTTTAGCCAGGCCAGCTTCTTCCATAGATAAGCCATAACGGCGCTGGATTTCCTCGGTAAGCTGCTTGCCGCCGAACAGTTGTTCGCGGGTGTATACCGTTTTACCGTCCACCAGGACACTGAGGGTTGTCATAGTGGCGCCCACATCAATGATAGCGACAACCTGGCCGTCCTGATCTTCCAGTTGATCTGCAATTAACTCGTAGGCGCGCTCCATACTGTAGGCCTCGACATCCACTTTCTCCGGCGTCAGATCAGCCAGTTCAAGCACATTAGCGCGCATCTCAACGTTTTCACGCCGGCAAGCGGCGAGCAAGACTTCAACCTGATCCGGATTGCGTGGCGACTCCCCCTGAACTTCGAAGTCGATAGCCACCTCTTCAAGAGGGAAGGGAATGTACTGGTCAGCTTCCAGTGAAATCTGGGTTTCCATGGCATCGTCGCTCAACCCGGCAGGCATATCGATTACCTTGGTAATCACCGCCGACCCGGCAACAGCCACCGCCGCATGCTTCAGCTTGGTCTTGGACTGCTTGACCATCGCTTTGATGACCTCGGCGACAGCCTCTTGATCATTGATGTTTTTCTCTACCACTGCATTTGGCGGTAAAGCTCTGACAGCATAAGTCTCGACACGATAGCGATCACCGTGGCGGCTTAATTCAAGCAATTTGACCGAAGTTGAACTGATATCCAGTCCCAACACTGGTTTCGCTTTTTTCTCGAGGAAGCCTAAGATGCCCATTTTTCTATCTATATCCGTAACTTAGACGCTGTTTATGTTATAGCACTTTAACTTAAGCCTGCAACAAACCAGCCGATATGTAAACAGGGAAAAAGCCCGTATAATGCCCGCCACTTGTCGCAAAACTGCTAACTCATTAATTCTGTTAGAAAAAATGCCTATTAAAAAAACCTGGTTGAAAGCCTTTTTCTGGCTGTTACTGTCCGGCTTCAGCGTTACCTTGGTGACACTGGCTGGCATGTACCTCTACTTGAGCCCCAAGCTGCCATCTGTCGAAACGTTAAAGCAGGTTAAATTACAGACCCCTTTACGCGTTTATTCAAGGGACAATAAGTTAATTGGTGAATTTGGCGAACAGCGTCGCACACCATTAACCTTCGAAGAGCTTCCTCCCTTATATATCAAAGCCTTACTCGCTGCTGAAGACGCCGAATTCTACGACCATCATGGCGTTTCGCTAAGAGGCCTATTGCGCGCGGGTTCACAATTATTGCAAACAGGTCAAATACAGTCCGGTGGCAGCACCATCACTATGCAGCTGGCACGTGATTTTTTCCTTACCCGCAAACAAGTATTTTCGAGAAAGTTCAATGAGATACTGCTTTCTTTTCAAATTGAGCGGCAGCTCACAAAAGAAGAGATCCTTGAGCTCTTTAGCAACAAGATGTTTTTCGGTAACCGCGCCTATGGTTTGCAGGCTGCGGCCCAGATTTACTATGGAAAAGATGCCAGTGAACTGTCTCTGGCCCAATACGCCACCATCGTCGGCAGCCTGAAGGCACCCTCCGCTTATAACCCACTGGCCAATCCTCAACGAGCCTTGATCCGCCGCGACTGGATCATCGGACGCATGTTGAAGCTGGGCTACATTGATCAGGCGACCCATGATGCCGCCATTAGTGAGTCCATACTCACCAGCTACCATGGCCTCACCCTGGATTTGTACGCGCCTTATGTGGCAGAGCTGGCGCGCAAGGAAGTTTTTGATCGATTTGGTGAAAATGCTTATAACGATGGCTATCGGGTTTACACCAGCGTCGATAGTGAGATGCAGGCCAGTGCGCAGGCAGCGGTCATCAGCGGCTTACTCAGCTACGATCAGCGCCATGGCTATCGCGGCCCCGAACAACGCTTCGAGCCATCGACAACTGATGATTTCAGTGATTGGCGGGAGAAGCTGGGGGATATCCCCAATTTTGGCGGACTGGAAGCGGCCGCCGTTACCGAGGTCGCCGAACAGGCGGTCAAAGCCGTCACAGCATCCGGTGAGATCATTGAACTGGGTTGGGAACAGGGTTTAGCTACCGCTCGTCCCTATATCAATGAGGACAGTCGTGGCCCTGCACCTACCCAGGCGAGCGACTTTCTCCACTACGGCGACGTTATCCGTATCGCCCGTGACACAGAAGGCGCCTGGCGCCTGAGCCAGGTTCCCGCAGCCCAGGCTACCCTAGTTGCCCTCAATCCGCAGGATGGCGCCATTCTTGCGCTGGTTGGCGGTTTTGATTTCCGGCAGAGCCATTTCAATCGTGCAGTACAGGGCGCGCGTCAACCGGGCTCCAGTTTTAAACCCTTCTTCTACACTGCTGCCCTGGAAAATGGCTTTACCCCGGCGTCTGTCATCAATGATGCGCCGATCGTCATTGAAGATACAGCAACAGGTGCATCCTGGAGACCAGAGAATGATGATGGGAAATTTTCCGGCCCGATCCGCCTGCGCCAAGCACTCTATCGCTCACGTAACCTGGTATCCATTCGCCTGTTGCGCAGCCTGGGGTTAGACAAGGCGCTTGATAGCCTTGAACGCTTTGGCTTCGATAAAACCCGCTTCCCCCGTGACCTGACCCTGGCGTTGGGAACCCATGAGTTGACGCCGCTACAAATGGCTACCGGCTACGCTACCTTTGCCAACGGCGGCTTTAAGATCGAGCCACACCTGGTAACACGCATCGAGGACGCATCGGGCAAGGTGGTATACGAAGCGCAACCCATGATCGTTTGCAAAGAGTGCGAACAAGCCGAGGCTGCGCGGCAGGCCGCTGCCCTGCTGGAGACATTGCCAGAAGAAGAGCCAGGTTATGTTCCTTTTGAGGAAACCCTGACAGATGGCATTCTTCCACAACCCATCGACACCACTCGCTATGCTCCGCGCATCATTGAAGAACGCGTGGCTTATATTATTGATTCAATGCTGAAGGATGTTATTACCCTGGGTACCGGCCGCCTGGCCCGCAAGCTTGATCGCAGTGATATTGCTGGAAAAACCGGCACCACCAACGGCCCGAGGGATACCTGGTTTGCGGGCTACAGCCCGGACGTGGTTGCCGTCAGCTGGGTGGGGTTTGATCAAAATACCTTGTTGGGACGCACAGAATACGGGGGGTCAGCAGCACTGCCAATCTGGATCGATTTTATGCGCACCGCTCTGGATGGTGTTGCTGAAA
>DATJLH010000164.1:0-3951 GCA_035490615.1 Cellvibrio sp. | reverse complement strand
CCGGTGCGCGCTGGAGAGAAATGAACGTCCCGGGTGAACAAGAATACCGCGGCAAAGGTGTGGCCTACTGCCCGCACTGCGACGGCCCCCTGTTTAAAGGTAAACGTGTCGCGGTGATTGGCGGCGGCAACTCCGGTGTAGAGGCGGCTATTGATCTGGCCGGTATCGTTGCCCATGTCACGCTGATTGAATTCGATTCAAAACTGCGTGCCGATGCAGTGCTGCAACGCAAATTAACCAGCTTGTCCAACGTCACTGTTATTACCGAAGCCTTGACCACGGAAGTACTCGGCGATGGCCAAAAGGTTAACGCGCTGACTTACAAAAATCGCAAAACCGATGAGATTGTGAAAGTCGAACTGGAGGGTATCTTTGTGCAGATCGGCTTGTTACCGAATACCGATTGGTTGAAAGGCACTCTGCAACTGAGCAATCGCGGTGAGATTGAAATTGACGCACGCGGTCAGGCATCAGTACCCGGGGTGTTTGCCGCAGGCGACTGCACCACTACACCTTATAAACAAATTATTGTTGCCATGGGTGCCGGTGCGACGGCTTCGCTGGGTGCGTTTGATCATTTAATCAGGAGCAGTGCGCCGGCTTAGTATTCTAGTGCCACCGATAAAAAACGGTTTTGTTGAAATCCCAGCAAAACCGTTTTTTTATTTAGCCTTTAAACCCCTTCGCCACCACATACACCTCACGTGAGCGCGGGCGGGAGGCATCGGGTTTGCGGATGACGACTTTTTCAAACGAGGTGCGCACGTCTTTCACGTAATCATCGTAACCTTCACCATGAAAAACCTTGGCGACAAAGTTGGCTTTGGGCTTCAACACCTGCCGCGCCATATCCAGCGCCAGTTCGACCAGGTACATGGACGCCGCCTGATCTGCGGCATCGACGCCACTGATATTGGGTGCCATATCGGAGATCACCAAATCCGCACGGGCGCCGCCCAGCTTTTCCATGATCTGCTCAAATACCGCCTCTTCAGTAAAATCACCCTGAATAAAATCCACATGCTCCAACGAATCCATCGGCAGGATGTCGGACGCAATCACGCGCCCTTTTACACCTACCAGGCGCCCGGCAATCTGCGACCAGCTGCCCGGTGCAGAACCGAGATCCACCACCAGCATGCCGGGGCGCATCAGTTTATCTTTGTCATTTAATTCAAGGAGTTTATAGGCAGCGCGGGCGCGGTAACCATCGACCTGGGCTTTTTTGACGTAAGGGTCATTGACGTGCTCTTCGAGCCAGCGGTTGCTGCTTTTGGATCGGGCCATGGGAAAAACCAGTGTGACAAAACGAGGGTTGGACAGGCCGGCAAGCATAGCAGGTCGGCGCGCATTCTCAAAAAGCCCCATGGGCAGAACTGACAGGGCCGCGCAAGCCGGGTAGAATCCGCAGCTTCCACCTACCCTTTGCCGGAGACACCGGCCAGGACCGCTTATGATCCGTATTACCGAACTGTCCCTGCCGCTAGATCACCCTGCTGATGCATTGCGCAAGGCCATCCTGGCGCGCCTGAAAATCGCCGATACCGACCTGCTGGACTTTACCGTATTCAAGCGCAGCTACGATGCGCGCAAAAAAAACAGTGAGATTACCTTTGTCTATATCATCGACCTGAGCGCAAAAGACGAAGCGCGCATCCTGCAACGTTTTGCCAAAGACAATCACGTAAGGCCTGCGCCGGATACACGCTATTATCCCGTTGCAGAAGCCCCGGCTGACCTCAGCGAGCGACCACTGGTTATTGGCTTTGGGCCCTGCGGTTTATTTGCAGCACTGACCCTTGCCCAAATGGGTTTTAAACCCATAGTGCTGGAGCGCGGCAAAAATGTTCGCGCACGCACCAAGGATACCTGGGCGTTGTGGCGTAAAAAAATTCTCACACCGGAATCCAATGTGCAATTCGGTGAGGGCGGCGCGGGTTTGTTTTCCGACGGAAAACTCTACAGCCAGATAAAAGATCCCAAATTTTATGGCCGTAAGGTGATGCACGAATTTGTGCGCGCCGGTGCGCCGGAAGAAATATTGTATGTGAGCAAGCCGCACATCGGCACCTTTCGCTTAACCGGTGTGGTGTCCACCATGCGCGAGGAAATTAAAGCACTGGGCGGCGAGGTACGCTTTGAAAGTAAGGTCGCGGATTTTCTGATTGAAGATGGCCGCATGGCCGGCGTGGTGCTGGCCAATGGCGAAACCTTGCGCAGCCGCTATGTCATCCTTGCGCTTGGCCACAGTTCGCGCGATACATTCCGGATGCTGCATCAACGCGGTGTATTTATTGAAGCCAAACCTTTTGCTATCGGGTTTCGCATTGAGCACCCACAATCACAAATTGATCAGGCGCGGCTCGGTAAATATGCGGGCCACCCGGAATTGGGCGCGGCGGATTATAAGCTGGTGTATCACGCAAAAAATGGCCGCGCGGTCTACAGCTTTTGTATGTGTCCCGGCGGTACTGTGGTAGCGGCAACTTCGGAACCCCAACGCGTGGTCACCAATGGTATGAGCCAATATTCGCGTAACGAGCGCAACGCGAATGCGGGGATTGTCGTCGGCATCAATCCCGAACAGGATTTTCCCGGTGGCCCGCTGGCCGGGGTTGAGCTGCAGGAACAATTGGAATCCCGCGCGTTTGCATTGGGTGGTGAAGATTATTGCGCGCCCGGCCAACTGGTGGGGGATTTTATTCGCGGCAAACGTTCGCACACCTTCGGCGAGGTTGAGCCATCCTACAAACCCGGCGTCCGCCTGGGCGACCTTGCACCCTCGCTCCCGGATTATGCCATCGAAGCCATTCGCGAAGCCCTCCCCGCTTTCGGCAAACAGATTCGCGGGTTTGATCGTGACGATGCCGTATTAACCGGTATTGAAACGCGCACCTCATCGCCCGTGCGTATTACGCGCGATCACGACACCTTGCAAAGTCTTAATACCCGCGGCTTGTATCCTGCCGGTGAAGGCGCCGGTTATGCGGGGGGCATTCTCTCTGCCGGTGTCGATGGCATTAAAGTGGCTGAAGCGCTCGCCAAACAGATGCTGGCTGATCGGGATTAACACCATGAAACTTGACGATATTAAAAAGTTACAACAAAAAAAGTATCGCAATGAGTTGCGACATTTTCTGGTGGAAGGTGAACACCTGATACTGGAACTGCAAAAAGCAGCCCGGCATAACACGGCACTGCAAGCGTCCGAACTCCTGGTGACGGAGGATTATGAACACTGGGACAGCCCCTTCAAAACCACGTTGATCAATAGCAAACAACTGGCGCAGATTTCGGATACCAAAACGCCTCAGGGCATCATCGCTGTTGCGCCATTCTTTTCACTGACCGCAACGCCCGCGCGGGCGATCTATCTCCATGAAATCCAGGACCCCGGCAACCTGGGCACCATCTTACGCAGCCTCGCCTGGTTCGGGGGTTTTCGCTGTCTGTTAAGTCCGGGTTCCGTTGATCCTTACAATCCCAAAGTCGTGCGCGCCAGCATGGGCGCTATTTTTCATGTGCCGCTGGAACTGGATGTGGACATCCATTCGCTCAACACGCGGTTTCATCAGATTGCATACCTGGATATGCAAGGCAAAGCCCTGCGCGACGACGCATTCAAACGCTGTGATTGTTATATCTTCGGCAATGAAGCGCGCGGTGTACCCCACAGTGATCTGGCGGCACTAAATGCCCAGGCATTTACCATTCCAGGCAGCGGCACGATTGAATCCTTGAACCTGGCCAGCGCGGTAAACCTGTGCGTGTATGAATTAATGCGTTGATGTTATGAGGTTCTATACTGTTTTTGTACTGACCCATCGAGGACCTACCCATGCTGATCAATTGTGTTGCTTATCAGGAAGGTAAAAAGCTCAATAGTATTCCTGTGGAAGATATCAGCGAATATTTAAAGCAACCGGATTGCTTTGTCTGGGTTGCCTTAAA
>DATJLH010000163.1:0-46064 GCA_035490615.1 Cellvibrio sp. | reverse complement strand
TTCCCTCACCGGTAGTCAAACCATCTCCACCACCGGTGGAATACTGCCCCGACGGCTCAGTGAAGGTAATAGAAGGTTGTCCAGATCCACAAATCATTGCGTTGCGTGGCGTCCACTTCGATTTCGATAAGGCAGATCTACGCCCGGACGCCATTCCCGCGCTTAACGATGTGGTGGCTTTATTTAATCAATATGAAGGTTTGCGCGCAGAAGTGTCCGGGCATACCGACGCCATGGGTTCAGAGAATTATAACCAGCGGTTATCCGAGCGACGGGCTCGTACAGTGTACGAGTACCTGATCGCCCAAGGCATCCGCGCTGACCGACTCGAAGGGCCTGTCGGCCACGGTGAAGAGCGCCCGATAGCAAGCAATGAAACTGATGAAGGTCGTGCGCTCAATCGCCGTATTGAACTCAAAGTTTTGCCATAACCAGAGACCCTGCCACAGATAGGCTCGGATTGGGTAGGGCCTTAGGCAGCGAGCAATCAAATATATACAAACAATTGGAAGGAAAATGTAGGCGTGGTGGCTTGGTGTGCGTTAAGTAATATTGGTAATGCCACTGCTAATGATAAACGCAATCTCATGTCAAATTGAGCTGGACTTTTTTATTTAACATCGGATGAACTTTGCTCGGACATTCGCTATTTCGTCGAAAGTTTCTCTCCAATTTAGTGAGCTTTCCAGGAATAACATAAGCGGCGGGCATTTTCGTGAAGAGGCAGGTTTACTCTTTGTTTATTTCCTATGTTAGTAGGTTCCTACAAGTTGCTACCAACATTCAAGTCTTAGCAAAGTTTTGATAGCTGGATATGGGCGGTGGTGGTGGGAGGGGGCGAACAGTCAGGTGGCGCTGCGAATCTTTAATCAATTTCGAATAACTTGGAATAAATTAGTAAATCTTGTATTTGTCCCCTCCTGAAAACATAATCCAGTGAGGCCGTTTGTTTCAATCCAATTGAGCAATGATATGCCTAATAGGTGTTAGCAATCACGATAGTCGAAAAGAGCAAATTAAGTGCACTAGCTCAAAATGCTTTTAGCACAATGGGGATATAAATTTAGTACGAAAAAAATGGTTGATATAAACAAATTCACACCAACCGCTTGCAATCATGTATTGCAGGTTTTCCAAAAGACTATTTAATTTACTTTCATATTTTCTAGCTTTTGGTCCAAGCACGATCACCGTGGTATAAGTGAATGCGCCGTCGTAGCGGCCGAAGATGGTATCGTGGTGCCGCCGACTTCAGAGGTGAAAAAGCCGAACAGGGTGAGTTGTTTGATCATGGTGAGGTAATGAATACGTTGAGAACAACAAGGTGCGCGTGGATTAGGCCCTAGTCTCATTCTGCCACTACCAGCAACTGGTCAATAAAATCGATGGGCTCTGATTAAAGCAAATACTGATGTGGAAATCCGTTTAGTGGCGTGCGGTAATCATCAGGGTTGGTCCGGCAGGGCTGACCTCAGACACTTGCCCTGGCCATTTTTGACGAATAGATGCCCGTGTGGCGCGATAGCTTGGCGATCCGTCGGCCCGAGCCCGCTGCAGGATCGGCGCTAGTCTGCACAGGTGCTGCAAAGATCTGCCCAGTATTTGCTATGCCTATTGCGATATTCAACTGGAACAACAAACCCGGACATTGATCATGGTAGGGGCTCGCTCAACGCTTCAGAAACAAGATTTTGAAGGAATTAATCTATTTATTTTTGGGGGTACTTTTGGGGGTATTAATAAAGTTTGAATATACGAAAAACTATAAAAAACAGATAGTTGATATTGTTTTTCTGATGATCCCGAGTGCGCCATACAAAACAAAGGCTTAGCTGACACAGCTAGGCCTTTTTTATTTTTGGGATAAAAATTCGGGGTAAAAAATAAAGTAGAAAAATTCTTCTACTTTCTGGCAGACAATGCCGCGTTAAATCATTACAATTTGCTCATTCAGCGCGATAACGATAATAAAAGCTCATCCCGTCAGGGGTGGGCTTTTTTTATGCCTGTTACTTGTGCTGACATCCCTTCGTTGAGTAGTTGATGTGGAGTGTGCGAATGTTTCCTTTATTGCAGTTGATGGTATTGAATCATCGAGTCATCAGCAGAGGTAAGATGACGGGGTTTTTAAATATAGAAGGGAAACGTGCTGACGGTTTTTGGTTCTAGTTGCACGATCTATTGTTAGCTGCCGGAAGATTTCAAAGCGCTTCGGTATCCATCGCCAGATGCTGCTGTTTCGCTTGATGATTTTTGGGCAACACTTCAGCAAACGCTTGTTCGATGGCAGCAGGCTCCCGCTCCCGTTTGATGCGCTCAAAAAATGTTTCTGCTTGAGGGTATTGCAGACGCAGGTACATGAGCCATTGCTTGATCCGGTTACCGCAGTTTTTTTCCAGGTAGCGGGGTCTGGTTTGTTGGTAATAATCGTACAGCAAACTGCATATGTCGCTCCAGGAAAGGGGGCGATAATCTTCACCCTGTAAGTCTGCCTTGATACGCCTGGCAAGGTCCGGACATGCGAGCAGCCCACGCCCCAGCATCACATCGTCGCAGCCGGATTGTTCGCGACAGCGATGGTAATCCGCCACGTTCCAGATCTCTCCATTTGCAACGACCGGTATAGCCAGGTGTTGACGTATGTCGGCGATATATTCCCAATAGGCCGGCGGCTTATAGCCATCTGCCTTGGAGCGGGCATGGACGGTCAGTTCATTGGCACCTGCATCGGCGACAGCGAGCGCATTATCCAGATAACTGTTGCGATCATCGTAGCCCAGGCGGATTTTTGCGGAGACAGGAATCTCTGCTGGAACCGCATCACGTACCGCTTTGACGATGCGATATACCCGATCCGGCTGGCGTAAGAGACAGGCGCCGCCATCGCTCTTGTTAACGGTTTTGGCCGGACAGCCGAAGTTGAGGTCAATCGATTTGGCGCCGGCGCGTACAGCCTCTATGGCGTTGATCGCCATCGGCTCCGGCTTGCCACCCAATAATTGCAGCTTTACCGGAATGCCGCTCGGGGTTAAGCAGTGATGCTCGATCTCTGGCGCAAAACGGAAAAATACTTTGTACGGCAGGACTTGCTCGGTCACGCGGACAAATTCTGTTACACAGCCGTCCAGTCCACCGATGCGTGTGAGCAGGTCTCTTACGTGGTGGTCGACGACGCCCTCCATCGGGGCCAGCATAATTCTCATGGGGTAGGTGAATCTCGTTGCGTCTATATCAAAATCGCCGGAGCGAAGTGCGCGCATTCTACGCTGGATTGGGTGTGTGTGCAGGTGATTGGTTGATAAATAATCGCCGGGCGCAGTGGGAAAGCCGGGCCGGGACCCAAAAGTTTAGGTAACTGACTGAAGAATAATAAAAAACGGGTTGTTCTTTTATGATCGCGAGGGAACAAAAAAGGGGGGAAACACACGGGGCTTGGTTGCGGAGGTAGGGCAATCAAGCTACATTGTCGCCCCGCTCGCCTGCCGGGAGTGATTGTTCTTAACGCAATCGCGGCAGGATTCATGAATAATTCAGATAAATTCCCGCCATGTCGGGTCTCAATCTCTGCAACTTTCCATTGCAGACACAGGAAAAAGGGGCAATCAGATGCAGGATTCATTGATGCAGCAGGGTGTTGACCTCATGCTTTATGGCATGGGTACTGTGGTGGTATTTCTCGCTATCCTGGTTGTTTTCACGACGCTGATGTCGCGCGTGGTCCAGCGTTTTTTCGCTGAGCCCGATGTTCAGGCCGCACCGGTCAGGATGGTTGAATCTGATCAGGGCAGGGTTGATGCGCGATTGTTGGCGGTTATTAAATCTGCCCTGGATCAGCACCGGGCGAAACGCCGTTAAGAGTCGTCCCGATGCATTGGCGCTATCGTGCGCATAAACAGATAAGAAAACGAATAGAGAAAGGTAAGCACCATGAGCGATGTTAAAAAGCCCTTGGGCATCACTGAAGTTGTCTTGCGCGATGCACATCAATCCCTGTTTGCTACGCGTATGCGGTTGGACGATATGTTGCCTATTGCCGCTAAGCTGGACGAGATGGGCTATTGGTCATTGGAAACCTGGGGTGGTGCAACCTTCGATGCCTGCATTCGCTATTTGGGCGAAGATCCCTGGCATCGCATTCGTGAGCTGAAAAAAGTGATGCCGCGCACGCCGATGCAGATGTTGCTGCGCGGTCAGAATATCCTTGGTTATCGCCACTACGCCGATGATGTAGTGGACAAATTTGTCGAGCGCGCTGCACACAATGGTGTGGATGTCTTTCGTGTATTCGATGCGATGAACGATATGCGCAACATCGAAACGGCGTTGAAAGCGGTCAAAAAACACGGCAAACATGCCCAGGGGACCATCTCTTACACGCTGAGCCCGGTCCATAATGTCGACTTGTGGGTAGAGCAGGGCAAGCGCATCGAAGACATGGGAGCGGATTCCATTTGTATTAAAGACATGGCCGGGCTGCTGAAACCCTATACCGGCTTTGAGCTGGTCAAGCGGTTAAAAGAAACCTGCCAGATTCCCGTTCACCTCCATTGTCACGCCACCACCGGCTTGTCCACATCAACCATTGTTAAATGTGTCGAGGCCGGCATCGATAATGTCGATACCTCTATCTCATCCATGTCCATGACCTATGGTCACAGCCCGACCGAATCGGTGGTGGCTATCTTGCAGGAAACCGAGCGTGATACCGGGCTGGATATCCAGAAGCTCGAGGATATCGCGGCCTATTTTCGCGAAGTCCGCAAGAAATACGCGAAATTCGAAGGTGCCTTGCGCGGTGTGGATTCGCGCATCCTGGTGGCCCAGGTGCCGGGCGGCATGCTGACCAACATGGAAAGCCAACTGCGTGAACAGAATGCCCAGGACCGTTTTGATGAAGTACTGGCAGAGATTCCGCGTGTGCGGGAAGATCTGGGTTTTATTCCGCTGGTGACACCGACTTCACAAATTGTAGGCACCCAGGCGGTCTTGAATGTCTTGTGCGGCGAACGCTACAAGAACATCAGTAAAGAGACAGAAGGGGTGCTTAAAGGTGAGTACGGTGCAACGCCAGCGCCGGTAAATACCGAATTGCAGCAGCGCGTGCTGAACGGTGCGGCGCCTATTACTTGTCGTCCGGCAGACCTGCTGGAACCCGAGATGGACAAACTGACCCGTACCCTCAAGGAGTTGGCTGCGGAAAAAGATATCAGCCTCGCCCAAGGCGATGCATTGGTCGACGATGTGCTGACTTACGCACTCTTCCCCCAGGTGGGCCTGAAATTCCTCCAGAACCGGCACAATCCTGCTGCTTTCGAGCCAGTGCCCGGGCAGGAAAGCGCCGCGCTGGTAACCACGGAACAAGGCGAGGAAATTTACACCGTTTCAGTAGAAGGTCGAAGCTATACCGTGACGGTGTCCGCGGGTGGTGATATCACCGGTCTGGTGCCGCTGAACGGCGCGGCGGCGCCCGAAAGTCACGGGGATGTCACCGTAAGCGGTGGTGAATCCATCGTGGCACCGCTGGGGGGGATCATCTGCAAGGTGCTGGTCAAGCCCGGTCAAAAAGTTCAGGTTGGTGACACCCTGTGTGTACTTGAGGCAATGAAGATGGAAACGGAAATCAGCACCTTCAAGGCCGGGACCGTTGTGGCAGTCGATATCCAGGTGGGTGACAGCGTCGCGGTGGGCGATGTGTTACTTACCATTGCCTAATTGCGGAGACGGAAGACGACTATGGAAAACTTTATCCGCCTTTGGCAAGACTCGGGCATTTATCATCTGCAATCCGGCCAGTTCATCATGTTACTGGTGGGGTTCCTGTTGTTATTTTTTGCTATTCGTAAAGGGTTTGAGCCGCTGTTGCTGGTGCCTATCGGCTTCGGCTGTATTCTCTCGAATGTCCCCGGCGCTGGTTTATCTTTTACGGCATTCGAAAGTGCGCTCGCCTTTGGTCATATGGATGTTTATCAAGCACTCGCCCAAACCCTGGGTGCTGCACAGGATGTGACGGCGGCAGAGTTGGCAGAACTGTATAAGAATGCGTCAACCGCCGTGCAGGTGCAGGCTCACCGGGTAGCGACCGACTATGGCTTCAGTGACGGCATGTTGTACGTCTTCTACAAAGTCGCTATTGCCAGCGGTGCAGCACCGCTGATTATCTTTATGGGCGTGGGTGCCATGACCGATTTCGGTCCGCTGCTGGCAAATCCCAAGACGTTGTTCCTGGGCGCGGCGGCACAGTTTGGGATCTTTGCGACGGTGCTGGGCGCGGTGGGCTTATCCAGCATGGGCCTGATGGATTTTTCCATTGCTGACGCGGCGGCCATTGGTATCATCGGCGGTGCAGACGGGCCGACTGCGATCTACGTGGCCAGTATCCTGGCGCCGGATTTATTGGGTGCGATCGCCGTCGCTGCCTACTCTTATATGGCGTTGGTGCCGTTGATCCAACCGCCGATTATGCGTGCCCTGACGACCAAGGCCGACCGCCAGATCAAAATGCAGCAGTTGCGCGAGGTTTCCAAACGCGAAAAGATTCTGTTTCCGCTCGTGCTACTGGTTCTGGTGGCGCTGTTCCTGCCGAGCGCGGCGGCCCTGCTGGGGATGTTCTGTTTTGGTAATTTGCTGCGCGAATGTGGCGTGGTAACGCGCCTGAGTGAAACGGCGCAAAATGCGCTGATCAACATCACCACGATTTTCCTCGGCCTGGCAGTGGGTTCAAAGTTGGCTGCTGATAAATTCCTCGACCCCAAAACCCTGGGCATTCTCGTATTGGGTATGTTGGCCTTTGCTATCGGCACGGCCATGGGCGTGTTGGTGGCTAAATTTATGAACCTGTTGTCGAAAAACAAGATCAACCCGTTAATTGGTTCCGCCGGTGTCTCGGCGGTGCCGATGGCGGCACGGGTTTCCAACAAGGTGGGGCTGGAAACCGACCCGCACAATTATTTGCTGATGCATGCCATGGGCCCCAATGTGGCCGGTGTCATCGGATCAGCCGTGGCCGCCGGTGTTATGATTTCCATGGTCTCTGCCATGGGCTGATCGCTGGGATGATGCCGCGAAAGCTCTTTCCGTGCCGCGGGAAGAGCTTTTTTGTTTCTCCGCCTTAATTTGAATACTGCACGCTGCTGAGGATTTACCTGTGGAAAATATGCCCTTCGCTACATCAATTAACCATCCTCAACTGCTCAAGGCACTGGAGAGTCTGGCGTTAGTGCAAGCCACGCCGGTGCAGGAAAAAGCCATCCCGGAAATAGTGAGTAATAAAAATCTACTGGTCAGTGCCAAGACGGGCAGCGGTAAAACCATTGCGTTTCTCTTGCCGGCATTGCAGAAAATATTAACCGCGCCGCCGTTGAATCCTGTCAGTACTCGAGTCCTGATTCTTAGTCCAACGCGTGAACTGGCTCGACAAATCGTAAAAACCACCCAGCAATTGTGTCGCTTTACCAGTATCAAGGTGGCGATGGTCACCGGTGGTGATGAGCTGAAATACCAGAAAGCCCTGTTGCGTAAAAACCCTGAGATTGTGGTAGCCACACCGGGCCGTTTGGTAGAGCACATTCGGCATAAATCGACAGATTTTTCCGGCCTGGAAATGTTGATCCTGGACGAAGCGGATCGCATGCTGGATATGGGGTTGAGTGAAGATGTATTAGCGATTGCGCAGACCTGCTACGCGCAGCGCCAGACGTTGCTGTTTTCTGCCACGCTTGAACAACGCGGTTTGCGCCATCTGATCAAACAGATCATGCAGGAACAGCCCGCCGAAGAAATTGCGATAGAAGAGCCTGATAACCGCATCCAGCAACAGATTATCCTGGCCGATGATGACAAGCACAAAGAAAAAGTGTTGCTCGCCTTACTGGCCCGCTCGACCTACGACAAAGCAATTGTGTTTACCAATACCAAGGTAAAAGCGGCGCAGTTGGATGGACTGCTGCGCTACAACAAATACAGCATCAGTGCGCTGCACGGTGATATGACACAAGACCAGCGCAAGCGTTCGCTGGATATTTTTCGTCAGGGTCACACCCGTATTCTGGTTGCCACTGATGTTGCCGCAAGAGGCCTGGATGTCGAGGGCGTAGATCTGGTTATCAATGTGGATATGGCGCAAAGTGGTGACGATTATACGCACCGTATCGGTCGTACCGGTCGAGCCGAAAAAAGCGGTCGGGCCGTCTCGCTGATTGCGGCGAATGAATGGAATCTTATGAGCAGTATCGAACGTTATTTAAAAACCGGTTTTGAACGAATCAGCATTCCCGGTTTGGTAGCCAGTTACACCGGGCCAAAAAAAGTGAAGGCCTCAGGCAAGGCATCGGGAGCGAAAAAGAAGAAGCCAACAGACACAAAAACCTCGGCTGTCAACAAAGTTAAAGTGCGCGAGCGGGATAAGAAAAACATTGGTAAACGTCGCGCGCCCAGTGCTCCCGCAATACCATCTGATGGAGCAACACCCCCGCCAAAAAACCTCGGCGATGGCTTTGCGCCTTTGCGGCGCAAGCAAACGAACCTTCCAGACCTGGGTGACGAAGACTAGTTCCCTTGTTTCAGGGTTGTGATTGAACGCTCAATCTTTTGCTCTCCGTCATTAAAAATATTTTTGTCTCGCACATTGACCACTTATAAATTTGGGCATAGTATCAAGTCAAGGTGGCTAAAAAGAATGTCGCCGACAAACAACAATCTGAAAGATTTGTTGAACAGGTGTCACAGGTTTGTCATGGTGAAACGGTAGGAGTTATCCATGAGAATCGGTGGCGATAGATTACTCATCACGTAAAAAGGGGTGTGGGCGAGGCCGCTGGAATCTGTGTAGTTTGTGTAGCAGTTTGCGTAAAACAGAGCAGCAGGGCGTTTGTACCAGAAGCTTTTAAAGATATTGTTCAAGCGAAGCTTCTGAGTGAATCCGCCGAATGTTAACTTTGAACCTGAAGGGGATTTTAACCCATGGCGAAAAGATCTCACGCTAGACGCAATAACCACCATATGTTCACCGAAGACAATCGCTACCGAAGCTCGAAACACAAGTCATCACGAAAGCAGCGAGACGACGACAATATCGTTGAGATTAAATCCCGCTCCCAGCAAGTCGAAACCGCTTACTCTCCCCCTCGCTCTCCTCAACCGCTCCGTGCCAAAAACCACGCTCAACAACAATACATCACTGCCATTAAAAACCATGCACTGACCTTTGGCATCGGCCCTGCCGGTACCGGTAAAAGTTATTGCGCGGGTGCACTGGCGGCAGAAGCATTGGAGTCCGGGCGAATCGAGCGGATTATCCTGACGCGACCCGCCGTGGAATCGGGGGAAAACCTCGGCTTTCTGCCGGGTGATCTGGATCAGAAGTTTTCGGTTTATATCGATGCTTTCCGCGATATCCTCAACGAGCGCCTCGGTGCCGGCACGGTGGATTATTGTTTACGCCATGGCCGTATCGTCGCAGCGCCGCTGGCGTTTATGCGCGGTAAAACCTTTAACAGCAAAACCTTCGTCATCCTGGATGAAGCGCAAAATACCAGTTTGGCGCAAATGAAGATGTTCCTGACGCGTATCGGAGAAGACTGTAAGGTCGTCATCAACGGTGACGTGCAGCAGAGCGACATCCGTGGTCCTAACGGACTGGCGGATGCGGTACGGCGTCTGGGTAATTTACCTAATGTGTATGTCCACGAATTTGAGCGGGACGATATTGTGCGCAGCGGTCTGGTGCGCGACATTATTGATCGCTACGAATTGATGGACTGAGTAAACGCCTCCCACGCGCTGCGCTTATTGCAGCGCGTTTTTTTATACCGCTCTTGTATTCCCTTGCACCAATGGGCATGCTGCGTTTTTTCATTGCCTCGATTTTCATTGCCCATGTTGTGTTTTATTTGTCCGCTGTGTCGCGAGCCCCTGATTGAAAATTCCCATGGCGTGGCGTGCAGTCGTCGTCATCAGTTTGATCGTGCACGGGAAGGCTATTTTCATCTTTTACCGGTACACCATAAAAATTCTCGTCAACCGGGTGATGCGAAGTTGCAACTCCAGGCCCGGCGGCAGTTTCTCAATGCCGATTTTTTTTCGCCCTTGGTTGGCGCCTTGAAACATCACCTTCCAGCATCTACGCAACATCTATTGGATATCGGTTGTGGCGAAGGTTATTTCACCCGGCATCTGGCCTCAGCACTGGATACATCTGCGCAAGTCTACGGTATCGATATTGCTAAAGACGGTGTGCGCCTGGCAGCGAAAGGGCGGCGCGAGTTCTACGCGGTGGCTTCCAGCTATGCCTTGCCTATTGCTGATCACAGCATGGACGTCATCACTCGAATTTATGCACCCAGCAAGGACAGTGAGTTGGCTCGCGTGTTGAAAAAAGATGGACGGCTGATCATCGTGACACCGGGAGCAAATCATTTGCTGCGCCTGCGGCAACAGCTGTATCAGGATATTCGTCCGCACCCCGAGCCTCAGGCACCTGAGGGATTTATTTTGCAGGAGACCCAGCAACTCAGGTTCGAACTGATCACTCCAGCCGGTTCTCTTACGGAAGCGTTATTGCAAATGACGCCCTTTGCCTGGCGTTTAACAGAGGAGTCGCTTGCGCAAATGGCGGCGACCGGTTGGCAGGATCAAGCGGAATTCAGGATTAGCCTGTATCGCCGGGTTTGAATTCTGCCAACACCCTGCTTGCGCTCACCGCAAAAACGGGGCAGTCTAGCCATTGTTAGGTATCAGGGAATAACAGGGAGGCTTTATGACAGCGATAGCAGATTACAACACCAAGACCGGCCAATGGATGTTGGTGATCCATCGGGTCACTGCCACCAGTGCAGAAGTCTGGGTAGGCACATTATTTCCTACATTAAAGATGCCCCTGCGCGCGCAGGTTGAGCTCCTTTTGCCGGACGGCTCGGTGCGCGTCCATTCGATTGTAAAAGAGGATTGGCAGCGCCCCTTCCGCAAGGTTAATCAACGTTTCTACGTGCTTTGCCGCTTTGACAACCTTGAGCCCGCAACCCGCTACCGGGTGGTTTTTTCCCGGCGTATTGAAGCGGTTCCCTGTGTGATTGAGGAGGCTTGGCAAGCCTTACGCTCCGGCTGTTTCGATACGCTACCCACCTGTATTCCCGCCAAAGGGTGTAAACCCTTTACCGTCGGTTTGGGTAGCTGTTTCTACAATCATCGCGATGGCGGACAGGCAGCAGCAGCCTATCGCGCGCTCTATGAACGGGGGCCAGATGAGGTGCGGCCGGATATCACGGTATTGGCCGGCGATCAGGTATACCTGGATATCGGCTTCGATTCACTGTCGTTACTAAATACCGAAATCCGCCAGCGAATTGCTGATGATTACGCGCTGCACTGGCAGGCGTTGGGTAGTATCTTCGGTTGTGGTGGCACCTGGATGCTCCCGGATGATCACGAATACTGGAATGACTATCCCTTCTATGACGGCCTGATTCCCGCGTTACTGGCCTTAAAGCTGGCGCGAGTCAGGAGCACCTGGACGGCTTCTGCCAGTGATGGGGTGAAAAACATCCAGCGCTCGCCCCTGGTAGACACCTTTTCCATCGGCAACGACTTATCTTTCTGCTTTGCTGACTTGCGCTCCCACCGTAGCAAGCACCAGTTCATTACTCAGGAGGGTTTTGCGCAGTTGGTTGCCTGGGCACGTTCACTCAGGTCGCCCGGTGTACTGGTGATTCCGCAGTTGCTGATCGATGAAGAAGATAAATGTGAACGCAACCTGCTGAGCTTTTCCCGTCAATACCGCGAACTGCTGCAGGCCCTCGCTCATACCGGTAACGACATTGTGGTGCTGTCGGGAGATGTGCATTTCGGTCGTATCGCCAGCGTGACATTGGGGAACAATGGCGGTCGTTTGATCGAGGTCGTTTCATCGCCCATGTCCAACCTGACCGGTTTGAATGGCATCGCCACCGCAGAGGCGAAATCCAGCCCGGATTTCTTCCCGGACCCCCGCGTGATCCGCATTCCAGAGTGGGTGCCGGCCAAAGTCCGCTATGACAAATCCTTCCAGGTGAAAAGCAAACCCGGTTTCCTGATGTCGGCCTATCCCAAGGCCCGCACACGGGAACACTTTATGACGGTGAGTTTCAGCCGTTTGGCAACGGGTGAGATTGAATTGTCCGTCAATGCCTGGCGGATTCGCGAACGCTGCAAACCGGACAATCTACCTGTCAGTGACTTTGAGCAGCCATATAAGGTGGTTCTGCGAAAAATCTGATTCCCGCCTTATCGATTGGCGCCAAAGTAATATTGTGTAATTGCTTTGGCGCCTATTTCCTTATTCAATTCCCTGCCGTAAATCAGGCGAAGGTAGTTTTTCCAACTTAAGTAGTTATATCTGATGTGCCAGAAATAACTCATATTGTTAACTGCGTGGAATATCATGTATCATCTCGCGCCAACTTGATGTGATTTTAAGCGACATGATTGTTTGTTGAGCAATTCCTCCAGGACGACAGAACAAGGTTGGACCCGAGCGATACCTGATCGCCATTTTCCCTTATGCCGTTAACCTCCAGGCCTGAAGCGCTTCAGGCAGGGGTTCGGCATTTCCAGCAATATCAGTACAACAGGAACAAGTGGATGAATGACATGCACACCCGCCCTTATCCCGGTCATTATTTACGCAGGGTTCTGGTGGTAGTCGCCAGCATAACGCTATGGTTCGCGGCGGCAGCCCAGGCACAAGAAGCGACAACGGTCCGACAAGTGGCCCTGCAGGCGATTGAAACCCATCCCGAAGTGCAGGCGAACTGGCATGCTTTTCGCGCCGCTACCGAGGATGTCAGCGTGGCGCGCGGCGGCTATTTACCCTCTGTGGATCTGACGGCTTCTGCCGGCAAGGCAAACCGGGACTACGACGGTCGGGGTAGCTACGATAGCGGGCAGGCCGGCATTTCCCTCAGCCAGATGTTATTTGATGGCTTTCGCACCAGCAGTCAGGTGAACCGGTTTGATAGCGCGCGTCTGGTGCGTTACTTCGAACTGCTGGACAGCGTGGAGAATATTGCCCTCGAAGCCGTCAGCGCCTATGAAGATGTGCAACGTCAACGCCAATTGGTGGCCTTGGCGCGGGACAATTACGCCAAGCATCGCGATGTGCTGTCCCAGATCGAAGAACGGGTGACCTCCGGCGTCGGGCGTCGGGTTGACCTGGAGCAGGTGGCCGGGCGTCTCGCACTGGCGGAATCCAACCTGTTGACGGAAGCCTCCAATCTCCACGATGTCACGGCCCGTTACCTGCGCATCGTCGGTCAATTGCCGGTGCAGGAGCTGGCTCCTACTCAGTTGGAAAACCATGCGTTACCGCCCAGTGTGCAGGAAGCCTTGACGCTGGCTTATCAAGGTAATCCGGGTTTTCACGCCGCCATCAAGAACATCGCTGCAGCCCAGGCCGCCGTCAAGGTCGAACGTTCGGGCTATTACCCCAAGGCGGAACTCCGCGCCCGCCAGAACATTGGCCGCAACACCAACGGCTTTGATGATCGCTTTGATCCGGATCGCTATGGGGAAGAGGGCGCTATTGAACTGGCTATCACCTACAACCTCTACAGCGGTGGCGCCAATCGTGCAGCAGTGCGGCGGTCGCTCGAACAGGTAAACCAGGCCAAGGATTTGCGCGACCAGGCCTGTATCAACCTCCGCCAAACCACCCAGGTTGCCTACAACGATTCCCGGCGGATCGCCGAACAGCTGATTTCGCTGGATCAGCACCGTCGCTCCAGTGACAAGGTGCGCATTGCCTACAGCGAGCAATTCAATATTGGCCAGCGAACCTTGCTCGATTTGCTCGATGCAGAAAACGAATACTTCCAGGCCAGCCGCGCCTACGTGAACGCCCTGAGCGACAATACCCTGGCGCGTGCCCGGACCTTGGCGGCCATGGGCAAATTGTTACCGGCTCTCGGTATCGTGCGCGATGGTCTGGCGATGCTTGATCAGGTCGATGCCGATCCGATTCAGGTGGATGCTGATTCCGCGTGCCCGACAGACGCTCCGGTGGCGATGAGCCGCGCTGATCTGATCTCTGAAATGACGCCCATCAGTAACGATGCCTTATTTGCCACCGGCCGTTCTGATTTGAGCCCCGGCGCTGCCCAGCGGCTGGATCAGCTGCTGCAACAGATCAAGCAAACCCCGAAAGTGATGGAGATTCGCATCGAAGGCCATACGGACAACACCGGCAGTGACATGATCAATATTCCGCTTTCCAAAGCACGGGCGGAAAGCGTGCGCAATTACCTGGTACTGAATGGACTGGAGACAGCCAACATTCAGGTAGAAGGCTTTGGCGCTACACGCCCGGTCGCCGACAACCTGACCGAAGCCGGACGGGCGAAGAATCGGCGCGTGGAAATCACCGTCAGCCGCGCGCCCTGATTGTCGTGACGACCCCGGCGGAGTCAGTATGACCACATTGGTGAATCAGCCTCTTCAGGTTGAGGACACACAACCCGGCGGAGCACTGCTGGAAGCCTTGCTGCTGGTGGCGAGAGCCCACGGTATCGATACCAGCCGCGACACCCTGCTGGCCGGTTTGCCGCTCATTGACGGGCAATTAACACCGGCTCTCTTGTCCCGCGCCGCTCAGCGGGCCGGTTTGACCAGCCGACTGGTTGCGCGGGAGCTCCCGCGCCTTAACCCGGCACTCTTTCCCGTTGTTCTCTTGCTGGATAACCAGGACACCTGTCTGTTGTTGGCACTCAAGGATCAGCGTGCCCAGGTGGTGTTTCCTGAACTGGGCGATGCCAGCGTGTGGCTGGAGCTGGAAGCGCTCAAGGCGCGTTACAGTGGGCATGCCATCTACCTCCGGCCCCAGGAGCGCCTCGATGCGCGCACCACACCCATCGACAAACAGACCGACGGCCACTGGTTCTGGAGCGTTATTCGTCGGCATCGCGGGTTATACCGTGATGTGTTACTGGCCGCTTTCCTGATCAACCTGTTTGCCGTGGCGATGCCGCTGTTCGTCATGAACGTGTACGACCGGGTCGTACCCAACCACGCTACCGACACCCTGTGGATGCTGGCCGCCGGTATGGTGTTGGTGATGTGTGCCGACGCAGCGTTGCGCATGATGCGCGGCTGGTTTATTGATCTGGCCGCCAGCCGCACCGATATCACCTTGTCCGCGAGCATCATGGAGCGGGTGCTGGGCATGAAGATGAGCGAGCGACCGGCATCGGTCGGTTCCTTCGCCTCCGGTTTACAGGCTTTTGAATCGGTGCGCAGTTTTATCGGATCGGCCACCGTGGTGGGGTTTATCGACTTACCCTTCGTGCTGCTCTTTACCCTGGTCATGGGCCTGATTTCCTGGCCATTGGTGATCCCGGTGCTGGTGGGTATCGCACTGGTATTGCTCTACACCGCCGGGGTACAGCACAAACTCCACCAACTGTCCGAGCAGAATATGCAGGCAAGCGCGCAGCGTAATGCAGTACTGGTGGAAAGCCTGGTTGGCCTGGAGACGCTGAAAACCCTTGGCGCCGAAGGGCGGATGCAATCGCTGTGGGAGAAAACCACACTGCTGCTGTCGCGCAGTTCGGTCAAGATGCGCATGCTCTCTGGCTCGGTCACGGCGGGTACCCTGTGGATTCAACAGGCGGTAGCGGTAGCCATCATCATCCTCGGCGTATATCTCATCATTGATGCCCAGCTCACCCAGGGCGCCCTGATTGCGGCTTATATGCTGTCGTCCCGGGTGATGGCACCGGTTGGTCAGACGGCCGCCCTGTTGATGCAATACCACCAGGCTGCTACTGCGCTGAATACCCTCGAAACCGTAATGGAAAAGCCGGTGGAACGCCCGCAGGGCGGGCACTGGATCAGCCGCCCGCGCTTGCAGGGTGGTATTGAATTCAGGGACGTGGGGTTTCGTTATCCGCAGGATGAGCGGGAAGTGCTGCGCGGTGTGTCGTTCAGGATTAACCCCGGCGAGCATGTGGCTATCCTGGGCCGCAACGGTTCCGGTAAGACCACGCTGGAAAAATTAATCGCCGGTCTGTATTCGCCGTCCCAAGGTGCGGTACTCATTGATGGAATTGATGCCCGGCAACTCGACCCGGCGGAGCTGCGCCGCAATATGGGGTATGTCTCCCAGGATGTGAATTTATTCTTCGGCTCGTTGCGTGACAACATCGCGATGGGAGCGCCCCAGGCGGATGATGAGCAGGTATTGAACGCCGTGCGCCTGAGCGGTTTGGCCGAATTTGTCCAGACCCATCCCGCCGGTCTGGCGATGCCGGTCGGTGAGCGCGGCGAGTTACTGTCCGGAGGCCAACGGCAAAGCGTCGCCATTGCCCGGGCGCTGCTGAATGACCCGGCCATCTTGTTGTTCGACGAGCCCACCGGTGCCATGGACCATTCCAGCGAAGAAACCTTCAAGCACCACATGCGTGACTATGCCCATGGCAAGACCCTGGTGGTGGTGACCCACCGTACGTCGCTGCTGGAACTGGTAAATCGGATTATCGTGATTGATGCCGGCAAGATCGTGGCTGATGGTCCTAAAGAGCAGGTCGTTGAAGCCTTGCGCCAGGGGCGCATCGGGAGGGCTTCCTGATGGTCACGAAAGAACAGGGCTGGTTTGCACGCCTGGGACGCTGGTTGGAAAAAGCCGGTGGTCCGGCCAGTCGTGTTATCGAGCGCCTCTATGCCCGCTGGCTAACCCCGCTCAACGACTCCACAGATTGGGTCACCGAGGCCGACTGGGCCCGGCTGCAACAGGAACCCTTGCGCGCGCGGGCTTTGCTCTATGTGATGGCGCTGGTGTTGTTGCTGTTGCTGGTATGGGCCGCATTCGCCAGTGTGGATGAAGTTGCCCGGGGCGAGGGGCGGGTTATTCCATCGCGCCAACTCCAGGTTATCCAGTCATTTGACGGCGGCGTGGTGGACGAAATTCTGGTACACGAAGGCCAGGTGGTCGAGGCAGGGGATTTGTTGCTGCGTATCGACCCCACGCGTTTTATCTCCAGTTTTCGCGAGAGCCGCGCCCAGTACCTTTCCCTGCAAGCCAAGGCGGAACGCCTGAAGGCCCTGACCAGTGGGGCAGCTTTTGTCTTGCCGCCGGATGTCATGAGCGAGGCTCCGGATGTGGCAGCTTATGAACAGCGCCTGTTTGAAACCAGTTTACTGGAGCGAGCTGAGCAGCTCCGTATCGCCCGGGATCAACAGGTGCAACGGGAAGAGGAATACAAGGAAATCCAGGCCAAGGTGACGCAAACCACCCGCGCCCATGAGCTGGCACGACAGGAATTGCAGGTCACCAGACCCCTGCTTGCCAGCGGTGCCATCTCGGAAGTTGAAGTATTGCGCCTGGAAGGCGAGGTATCCAATGCCGATGGAGCGCGGAAGCAGGCGCTGGCCCAACTGGCGCGCTCGGAAGCGGCAGTGGCGGAAGCGGAAGGCAAGGTGCGCGAGGTGGAATTAACCATCAACAACAAGTGGCGCAACGAGTTATCGGAAGTCATGGGCAAACTGGCCAGTCTGGAGGAGGGCAGTCGGGGCTTGGCTGACCGCATTAAATATGCCGAGATACGCTCACCGGTCAGAGGCACAGTACAACGCTTGTTGGTTAATACCGTGGGCGGCGTGGTGCAGCCGGGTAATCAGGTGTTGGAGATTATCCCTCTGGATGATCAATTATTGATTGAGGCCAAGGTAGCGCCCAAAGATATCGCTTTCTTACGGCCGGGGCAGCCGGCCATCGTGAAATTTACCGCCTATGACTTTGTGGTCTACGGTGGGTTAACCGGCACACTGGAACATATCAGCGCCGATACGATAACCGATGAACGCGATAACACCTTTTATCTGGTGCGCGTGCGCACGGACCGTGCGGGGTTTGATCCGGCCCTGCCGATCATGCCGGGCATGACAACCCAGGTTGACATCCTCACCGGCAAAAAGACCGTGCTCGCCTACTTGTTGAAGCCGGTGCTGCGTGCACAACAGAACGCCCTGACGGAACGATGACACGCCACTTCTTTATCAGCCCCGCAGCGGTTCGTTCGCCGCGCTGGCAACAGGCCTTCCCCGATGCACAATGGTGTTGCTCGTGCGCCGAATTGCCCCGCGTATCCTCTGCTGATCTTGTCTGGTTATTGCTGGAACCGGATGGTGACCGGGATTTGTACACCTGTGTGGCATTGGAAGCGCCGGTCGTTGCCCTGACGCGGCAGGAGAATCTGGCTGAGGCGCAAAAGGTGTTGGCCGCAGGAGCCTGCGGTTATCTGCATTACCTGGCAACGCCGGCCGTACTTGAACAGGTGAGCCAGGTGGTACGACACAAGGGGTTATGGCTGGGGGCAGACTTGATGCGGCAACTGGTCCTCGGCAGTGCGAAGCGACTGCCTGAATCCCCGTCGGAGCCACGTTTACAGGACCTGACGCCACGCGAAAGAGCTGTGGCTGATGCCGTGGCCGCGGGTAAAACCAACAAAGAGGTTGCCCGTGATTTGTGCATTACGGAGCGCACGGTGAAAGCGCACTTGAGCGCGGCTTTTGAAAAGCTGGGGGTGCGCGACCGGCTGCACCTGGTGCTGGTGCTTGCGGGCCAGGCATAAATGCCGGCTCCTATTATCTCCTTCTCCGGCCCCAGGTTTTCCCGTTCCTTATATTGTCCTTCAGTCCAATATCCTTGGCGTTCACTTCAACATAAAGTGCACGCCATTATGCCCAACTCAGACCCGGGCGCTTAACCCAATACCCGTTTGCGGAGCACCTTATGAGTAAAACCGTCGCCACAGTCACTTATACCCAGGGACAAGTCTGGGCCAAATCCCCGGACGGTAGTCTGCGCCCGCTTCAAGCCGGTAGCCTGGTAAATGCCGATGAAGTGATAGTGACCGCTGCCGGTGCCAGTGTAGAACTGGATTTTGGTGATGGTATTCCCGTGGCTATCGCGGGGAATCAGGAAGTGGCCATGGGGCGTGACTTGTGGGATGAACTGGCCGCTGGTGCCGATGAAGCGGCGGTGGACGATGAATCAGTCCGGCAAGCCTTGGCAATCCTGGAGCAGGGCGGTGATCTGCTGGAGGAGCTGGAAGATACGGCGGCGGGTTTGACGGGCGGTGCCGGTGGGGGTGGCATCAGCTTTGTGCAACTGGCCCGCTTGGCAATCGATACGCCTGAACTACATCGCTTTGAATTTAATGATTCCCTGCCGCCGCCTACAGCGCCGGCGCAACAGGAAGCCCGCAGTATCAATTATCCACCGGTGACAGCTGACCTTAATATCCAGGGCGACGAAGATACGGCTATCACCGGCCGTATCCTGGCAACGGACGCTGATGGCGATGCGCTGACGTATCAGATTACGACCCAACCCGCGCACGGCTCGGTGGTGTTGGATACCACCACCGGTCAATTTGTTTACGTTCCCGCTGCCGACTACCACGGCGATGACAGCTTCGTCGTTACCATCACTGATGCGCGCGGCAACAGCGCCACCAGTACAATCAGTGTCGCAGTGACACCGGTCAATGATCTTCCTGTTACCGCTGATGTGAACCTGAGCACCGATGAAGATGCCGCCGTTGCAGGGCAGGTGCTGGCCACTGACGTGGATGGTGAAACCTTGGGCTATACCTTGGGCGCTGCACCCGCTAACGGCAGCGTCACTCTCGATCCGGTAACGGGTGATTTTGTTTACACCCCGGCTGCCAATTTCAATGGCACTGACAGTTTTGTCGTGGTGATTTCCGATGGCCAGGGTGGCAGTGTTACCAGTAGGGTCGCCGTTAATGTTGCACCGGTAAACGATGCGCCGGTCGCATCAAATCTTGCACTGACAACTGATGAAGATGTTGCGGTAAGTGCTCAGGTAAATGCTACTGATGTTGATGGGGACGCGTTGAGTTATGCCGTCACCACTTCACCGCAAAATGGCGTGCTGATATTAAACCCGGCCACGGGTGAGTTTACTTACACACCTGATACCCATTACAACGGTTCCGACAGTTTTATCGTCACTATCAGCGATGGCAATGGTGGTACAACGACGAGTACTGTCACCATCGGCGTCACGCCGCTAAACGATGCGCCGGTTGTCACACCTGTTGCATTGGCAGACATCAATGAAGACGGCAGCATCGTCATTACGCAAGCCGATTTATTGGCTGGTGCAAGTGATCTGGATGGTGATGTATTAACGGCGATTAATTTATCTCTAACCACCGGCAACGGTAGTCTGATCGATAACGGTGACGGTACCTGGACTTTCACACCCGCCACTGATTGGAATGGTGATGTCAGTTTTGCCTTTGAAGCCTCAGACGGCACAGTCAATATACCCAACACCGCATCATTAACAGTTGTTTCTGAAAATGATGCGCCGGTCACATCAAATCTTGCACTGACAACTGATGAAGATGTTGCGGTAACGGGTCAAATCAGCGCGACTGATGTTGATGGGGATACGTTGAGCTACACCGTCACCGCTTTACCGCAAAATGGTGTGCTGGTATTAAACCCGGTCACGGGTGAATTTACTTACACACCTGACTCCCATTACAACGGTTCCGACAGTTTTATCGTCACCATCAGCGATGGCAATGGCGGTACAACGACCAGTACCGTCACCATTGATGTCACGCCGGTAAACGATGCGCCGGTCACATCAAATCTTGCACTGACAACTGATGAGGATGTTGCGGTAACGGGTCAACTCAGTGCGACGGATGTCGATGGCGATACATTGAGTTTTACTACCACTACAGCGCCACAAAACGGTGTCGTGGTATTAAATCCATCAACCGGTGAATTTACTTATACACCTGATGCCCATTACAACGGGTCTGACAGTTTTGTCGTCACCATCAGTGATGGCAATGGCGGTACAACGACCAGTACCGTCACCATTGATGTAACGCCGGTAAACGATGCGCCGGTTGTCACACCTGTTGCATTGGCAAATATCAACGAAGACGGCAGCATCGTTATTACGCAAGCCGATTTATTGGCTGGTGCAAGTGATCTGGATGGTGATGCATTAACGGCGATTAATTTATCCCTGACAACCGGTAGTGGCAGTCTGATCGATAACGGTGATGGTACCTGGACCTTTACACCCGCCGCTGATTGGAATGGTGATGTCAGTTTTGCCTTTGAAGTCTCAGACGGCACAGTCAATATGCCTAACACCGCATCATTAACTGTTGTTTCTGAAAATGATGCGCCGGTCACATCAGATCTTGCACTGACAACTGATGAAGATGTTGCGGTAACGGGTCAAATCAGTGCGACGGATGTCGATGGCGATATATTGAGCTTTACTACCACCTCAGCGCCGCAAAACGGCGTGCTGGTATTAAACCCGGTCACGGGTGAATTTACTTACACACCTGACTCCCATTACAACGGTTCCGACAGTTTTATCGTCACCATCAGTGATGGCAATGGCGGTACAACGACGAGTACTGTCACCATCGGCGTTACGCCAGTAAATGACTCACCGGTTGTTGCACCTGTTGCATTGGCAGACATCAATGAAGACGGCAGCATCGTCATTACGCAAGCAGATTTGCTGACTGGTGCAGGTGATGTGGATGGTGATGCATTAACGGCGATTAATTTATCCCTGACAACCGGTAGTGGCAGTCTGATCGATAACGGTGATGGTACCTGGACCTTTACACCCGCCGCTGATTGGAATGGTGATGTGGGTTTTGCCTTTGAAGTCTCAGACGGCACAGTCAATATGCCTAACACCGCATCATTAACGGTTGTTTCTGAAAATGATGCGCCGGTCACATCAGATCTTGCACTGACAACCAATGAAGATATTGCCGTAACGGGTCAACTCAGTGCGACCGATATCGATGGTGACAACCTCAGTTATATCATCACTACGGCGGCGGCCAATGGCACCGTAAATATTGATCCCGACACCGGCACCTTCACCTACACGCCAAACGCTAATTACAATGGCAGTGACAGCTTTATGGTTACGGTGACGGATGGAAATGGCGGTAGTGCCACGAGTGCAATAACTGTTGATGTACTACCTGTTGCAGATACGCCAATATTATCTGCAAACGCTATTCAATTAAGTGGCGATAATGTTTTACCTGTGCCTGCCAGTGTTGGGCTCACGCAAAGATTTTATGACAATGTTGCGAATGTTGATGCCAGTACTGCGACCAATCCTGAATTGGTTGAAGTCGCAGTGGAAGCTGCGGTACCTACATCCGAAAATATCGTTTCGGATATTTATTTGCCTACAGTAGGCGTTGATGACGCTTATCAATACACCGGCTATGTCTATTTGGAGGCGGGTCATAGTTATCAATTAACGGGCAGTCGGGACGATACGCTGCTGGTAAAAATCGGTGGCAACATAGTTTATAACGCCGGCTTTGATCAATGGGGGCCGATCAATGACGAGGTACGCGAGGGGAACTGGTCTGGTGCAGCACTTGAATTCCCTGTTGCGGTATCTGGTTATTATTCGTTTGAAGTTGTTGCTTACAATGGCAACGAAGCCGGTAACCTGAATTTAGGTATATCTGTCGACGGGAATGCCCCTGTTGCTTTAAGCACAGAAAATTTCTATCTCTATCCCGATGTGAGTTATCTCTCCGAGAGTATTACAGCTGACTCCTATGTGTCCAATGGGGATGGAGGTTACTATCCTGCCGACACAAATCAATATACCTATTTCTTAATGAATATTTCTGCTTCGGTTGGTGCGCCGGGAGAGACGATGAATGTGACCATCTCCACTGTGCCGGATGGCGTTGTGCTGACTGATGGAGTTAACGTTTTTACCGCTACATCCGGTTTGGATTCAGTCGATGTGACAGGTTGGGGAATAGATAATATCCAGGTGATTCCGCCGACGGGTTATACAGGCAACTTCAGCTTGACCGTGATAGCAAGCGCAACGGATAACACCGAAAATGCCAGTGCCACAAGCATCTTGAATTTTGACGTGTTATCCAACGATTTTAATAACATTGTGGGCACATCAACCGATAATGTGATAACTGGTTCTGGGGGCGCGGATGCTATCTACGCCCTGAATGGCAACGACACCCTCATCGGCGGTGCCGGTAATGATTATTTATCGGGCGGATTAGGTGCGGATACGTTTGCCTGGCGTCTCGGTGATGCGGGCACACCCGGTGCTCCTGCCGTGGATAAAATCAGCGATGTTAATGTCGCCCAGGGCGATGTATTGAGCTTGGCGGATTTGTTGCAAGGCGAGGAAAGCAACCCGCTAACGGATTACTTACATTTCGAAAATGACGGCAGCAATACCCGGATTCATGTCAGCAGCACGGGCGGCTACGCGGATGCGGGTTATGACGCAGGTGTGACTGACCAGATTATTGTTTTGGAGGGCGTTAGCCTGAGTGGTACTAACGCTGAGATTATTACACAGTTGCAGAATGCAAATAATTTACAGGTCGATTAACTCGGTGTTAAGTAACCTGGCCCGTTATAAAATCATCACCATGTACCGGAGATAGCCTATGTTTGTTAAACGCAATCCGGCGGGAGAGATTATTGCCATCAGCAAGGTGGAAGAGCAGGGCATTGATGAATTCCTTGCGGATGATGCGGAAGCGTTACACCAGTTTATGCAGTGCTCTGCTTCAGATCATCAACGTCTGTTGGAAAAATCTGACCTGGATATGGCCAGGGTGTTGGAAGACCTGGTGGGATTGTTGATCGAGCGTAATCTTATTCGTTTTACCGACCTACCTGATGCAGCACAACAAAAATTGCTTTCACGGCGGCACTGGCGCAGCCAAACGAAAGCGGTGGATGTACTGGATGACGGCGATGACCTTGGACTTTAAGTTTTGATGCGGTCTACACTCCCGGTCCGGTAATCGCATCTATGTCTAGTGTAAAGAGCATAACTTTTTCCTGTTCATGTACCACCCCTTCAGCAATCATCATACAGCCCAATGAATGGCCGATTTTGTTCAGGTTGCGTAAAAAGTGTTGGTTGCCGCTGTTCTCGTGAATATTGCGTACGATAGCGCTATCGATTTTGATGTAATCAATCCCCAGGTCCTGCAGTTCACGAATGTGACTGAATTCAGCACCGACATGCTCCAGGCCAACTTTGCAACCGAGCGCGCGTAAAGATGCATTGAATGCGCGAAATTCAGCCGCGTGTCGCAATGCACATGTCTCTGCAAAATCGATCCACAAATCCTTGGCCTGCTCAGCTTGATCACGCAGAAGTTCAATCAGTTGTGCGCGAAAATCGGCATCGCAAAGTGACTCCGCAGAAACATTGACCGCCAAGGGTAATTGCATATGTTTGAGTTGACGCAATGCAATACCAATAACGGCCAGATCAATGCGCGGCATCAAACCTGAACGACTGGCCCAATGCGCAAAGTAACCTGCCGGCTGTAGTTGGCCGTCAAGTTGGAGGCGCATGGGTGCTTCGAAATGCACAATAGAACCATCGGCTTGTCTGACCGGAAAACTTGCCAACTCCAGTTGTCCGGCCGCCAGCGCTTGCACAATCGCATCGCGCCATTCATTGACATTGGGATGACGGGAAACGCTTCCCTGTTGCAAGGTTACTACCGCGCGGCTGCCTTTTAATTCAGCCTGGGCCAGGGCACCGTCCAGTTTATTCATCAATGCTGCACGGCTTTCATTAGCCATGTAGTTGCAGGCAGCAACCGGCAAGGTAGCCGTGTGCTGCGAGTGGTTGATCAGGGCCGCTAACTGCTGCGCAATATCATTCGCTATTTTTTCCGCATTGAGGTGGCCGGGGATAAGTAAAATAAAATCGCTGCCGTTCAAGCGGCCCACATAGCCTTGAGCAAAATGTTGAGAGAATGTCTGTAAAGACTCGGCAAGCGCGCATAACAATTGGTCGACGCGGGCACGCCCTATTTGATGATTCAGTGCAGCCAGTCCAATTACACGCGTGATGACCAGAATACCGTAATTGTCGGCATCTTCACGGGTTAGCTGGCTATCCAGCAGGTTTAAAAAGTGCGCCCGATTAGCCAGCCCGGTCAGCGGGTCTTGTTGCGATTCCCGTTGCAGGCTTTGCAGTTGACGTGTCTCTTTTTCCAGCAGGATCTTTACATTGGCTGACAGGCTGTTCATGGCGCGTACCAGGCGGCGGAATTCAGCAGTGCGTGGTTCTGCTGAGGTGATAAAGCGCCGCTCGCCAATGGCTTCTGCCTGCTGCACAACCAGGTCCAGCGGACGAGAAATATATTTCAGGATGACCGTGCCGATCAGGCTGCTAATCAAGGCGGCGACTAAAAACCATTGCAGCAAATCCAGCGTGCCATCCCACAGTGCCTGCCAGGCAAACCCCGGATGACTTTCAACAATCAGCGTGCCGTATTGTTGCCATCCATCTTGTACTTGCGCGATGCCCGGTGATGCCTTGAGTGAAATCAACTGTGTGAACCACTCAGGCACTGCCGGTGTAATATCACTGTCAAGGCCGCCATCAACGGTGTTGTTAAAGCGGCGCTCGATGATCAGGTTATTGTCGGGATCGACCAGGGCGATACGTTGATAGTGTCCTGAATCAAATTGCGCAGCGATAAGCAGCTCCAGCGTGACCGGGTCTTTCTCCATCTGTGTCATGGATAGCGCCAACACAGTGGCATTATCAATATTCTTTAAATGCAATTGTGTTTCCAGATAGGTTTTGGCCGACAGCGCACTGATAACAAAACTGCCACCCAGCGCCAGCAATAAAATGGCGAGAATTCCCAGCCATAGTTGTTTAATCAGTGACATACACCTCTCCAAAAAAAATGTGTGCGAGACATCAGGGGTGGAAGCCCTCAGTGCGCATACGCGTTAACACATCGCGCCAGCGCGACAAACGTGCCCCGGGATCGGCTCGCGATTCACGGTCGCGGCCAATCCACAGGCCTGCGTCATTGAAACTGAATACGGGACGCAGGTCCGGGCGTTTGCTGGCCGGTTCAATCGTTGTTATCAGATTATCAAGTATCAGAGGCTCAGCATGCGGAGTAGGGTAAAAACCCAGCACCATATGCGCTTGAAAGAATGTGCTGTGAGGGCCCCCGATTTGAGCCTTCACATAAATCAGGCGTAACTTTTCACCGGGCACGCCCAGTTTTAACAGCGTGATGTATTTGGCGATGGTGTAATCCTCGCAATCAGCTGCACCTACACCGAGTGTTTCAAGGGGAGTGGCCCAATAATCCTGCTGTTGCCATTGTTGCAGGTCAGTACGAAATGCAATAGACCGGTTGAAAAAATCATTTACCCCATTAAGTTGTTCCTGTTCGGCCAGATTCACACCCTGATTAATGAGCGTGCGCCAGGCATTAAATAGCGCGCGGCCATCATCACCGTAACGGTTACCCATTTGCTCAGCCAGGGATTTTTCATTGAGCGCAAAGCTTGCGCCGGCGATGCTGATTATCAATAACGACAATATCAGCACTGATCGCAGGGGAGTAAGAAGAGCGACGGACTTCAATGATCCGCTCCGTCAACGGCCGGATTGTCATCCGGCCGTAACAAATTCTGGAGGGGGAGCTGGATCATCCGCATAGTGTGAACATAATTCGGGCCGTCGAGTTTCGCCGAATTATAGACAAGCTCTATCGACTTTGCCTGTTTCTTGCGGCCAAGTTGATATCGACATCCCGTCGTCATGTGAATGAATCACATCAGCAGAAATCCCTCAGGAATGTTTTTTTTCCTGCGGTGAATAATCCCGTGAGTTTTCCGCAGACAACCGCGATGACGTCCCCATGTCATAAGCGCCCTGAGTAGCTGGTTGAACCCGTTGGGAAAGTACTTCCAGCGTGGATTGCAGCTGGCTGAGGGTGAAAAGCACACTTTTAAGATCGATAGGTTTGTTATTCACAATGATTCGCCTTTTATTGTATTTATCTGGCGCCGTTGAAATTCACCTCCACAGGTGTTTTTCCTTCACAAAACTGGTTTGTGGGCGCGTATTTAGCTACTCAATGTCGTTCCGTCAACCGGATGGCCTGGCGGCCTGTTGCAGTCGTTGCGAGGTGCACATGGCGTGGAAACCTTGGCTGAGTCTAAAGCCTGTGGATTTAGCGCGCAAGTCCTCTACACGGGCTATGCAGGGTTTACGCTCGATATTGCGAGCCCCGGTCTCATTTTTGACAAGAGGGGTGGTTTTGCTGATAGGATTGCCGACTCCTTGGGCTATACAACATCATTATGGAATTCCTGGTTCTCGCTGGTCTTATCCTGCTGAATGGCGTGTTTGCCATGTCAGAAATTGCAATCGTTACTGCGCGTAAATCCCGTCTCGCCGCGTTGAGTGCCAAAGGCAGTGCTTCAGCCAAAGCGGCTCTGAAGTTGGCTGAGGACCCCACCCAATTCCTCTCTACCGTGCAAATCGGCATTACCTCTATCGGCCTCATGAACGGTATCTTCGGGGAAGCCTTGTTGGCTGAGCCTTTTGCCCTCTGGCTGCAGGAGCTGGGTATGGAGGCTAAAAGCAGCAGCATCACATCGACAATCCTGGTCGTGGTGGTAGTCACTTACCTTTCTATCATCGTGGGCGAACTGGTGCCCAAGCGTATCGGCCAGATCAGCGCGGAACGTATCGCTTGCCTGATTGCACGCCCGATGTCATTTCTGGCTACCGGTACCAGACCCTTCGTGATGTTCTTGTCGGTCTCGACTCACTGGTTAATGCGGATACTCGGTTTTAAGGATACCGGCGATGCTGCCGTCACCGAAGAAGATATCCATGCGATCCTCAAAGAAGGCTCTGTCTCCGGCGTGATTGAACAAAGCGAACACACCATGGTGCGCAATGTGTTTCGCCTGGATGAACGGCCGGTGTCGTCAATGATGGTGCCGCGCACCGACATCGTCTTTCTGGATACAGCACTTACACTCGAACAAAATTTACAACGCGTCATGGAATCGCCCCACTCGCGGTTTCCGGTGTGCCACCGGCATATGGATGAGTTAATTGGTGTGGTTAACGCCAAACAGCTGTTTGCCCAAGCCATCTCCGGCCAGGAAATCGATATAAAAACCCTGGCGCAGCCATGTCATTTTATTGCAGAAAGTTTTACCGGCATGGCATTGCTGGAGCACTTTCGTGCGACGAATACCCAGATGGTTTTTGTGGTCGACGAATACGGAGACCTGAAAGGTATTGTGACCCTGCAGGATCTGCTGGAGGCATTAACCGGTGAATTCAGTCCGCCCCATGGTGACGACCTGATGGTGATTCAACGCGATGATGGTTCCTTGTTGCTCGATGGCTTGTTATCAGCGCCTGAATTAAAAGATTGCTTGGGGCTCAATGAGTTGCCAGGTGAAAAAGCCCGTGAATACGAAACCCTGAACGGCTTGTTTATGTATTTATTGGGCCGCGTACCGGTGACAACGGACAAAGTCATATTGGAACCCTGGACCCTGGAGATCGTCGATATGGATGGCATGCGTATTGATAAAGTACTGGCAACAAAGCATCCGCTTTCTGAGACGGATCTGGAAGCCAATGATGATACGGGCTAGGAAATTTTTCCTGGCCCGATAGGTAATACCAAGCGTTTAACCAACTCCACCCGCCGATTTTTCCCTCTTCCTTTTGCTGTCATTTGACGTGACTGGTGCAAAAGGCCCCACGCCCTGCGCCAGCAAATGCGTCGGTGCCATCCCGTGTTGTTGCACCGGATGTTGCGCGAGATGTTTGCCACCACTTCATCTTGCACTGTTACCAAATTTCCCGGTACCAATGTAACTTTTATGTGCAAGGCCACAGATTTTCCAACGCGTTGCACATTTGCAGTGCTTATCTTCGCGGGTGGCCAGGCACTATCGTTTTCGTGTCATGGGTTTTGGGCGCCATGCACATTTCTGTCCGTTCCTGAATTCCCTTTGCCATTTACGCGTTGACCTCTCACCTGAACACCCAAGCTAATGCGCTGTTTTTCCTCACGTTTCGACAACGTTGTCAGTTTGTTGTGGCGCAAGTTTCATTTTTATGTTGTGGTATTAACTATCATTTAAAAAATAATTTTATGAAATAAATTACCTTGCGTTTTAATTGAAAACAGACATAACAGAAAAAATATGCATTTTAATAAGGTTTGATGCTGCTTCTGGCATGCGGATTGAATACAAAATCTCTCGCTGCGAACTGTGCCGGCCTTCCTGATGTCTCGCCGATGTGGAGTTGATGTTGTAAAGAATACGGGACGCACATCTTTTTATTATTTTGAGCAGTGTATCAAATAGTTAAATTGACAACGTTGTCAGTCGGGCGTAGGTTTGCTGTAGACTGTTGTTGCCCAGCAGAGTGGAAGGCGTAGCGGTACACGTGATGCGGTAGCTGTACAAGTAGAGGCGAATGATAAATTAACAGGAGATTGTAAGATGAAAAATACATCGTTATTGCAATCGCTGAATCGAAGCCTGTTGTTGGCGGGTTGCGTCGGCGGATTGTTTCTCAGCTCCACCCAAACTGTAGTAGCACACGGCACCATGACGGCGCCGGCGAGCAGAATCTGGCGCTGCTATCAGGAGGGACCGCAAACGCCACAATCGGCTGGTTGCCAGGCAATTTCAGCCGCGGGCGGCGCCTCCAGTTTGTATGACTGGAACGGTATTCGCCAGGGTGATGCTAACGGCAATCACCAGGCAAAAGTCCCTAATGGCCAATTGTGTAGCGGTGGTGATCCCAACTATTTCAAAGGTCAGGATCTTGCGCGTAACGACTGGACTGCTACGAATATCTCGGCGGGCAGTTACACGTTTCGCTGGAATAATTCAGCCGCGCACAAAACGCTTTACTATCGTTATTACATTACCAACAACGGCTACAATCCCACCACGCCGTTACGTTGGAGTGACTTAAGCCTGATATGCGAAACGCCACCGGAAGGTGCTTTAAATAATCCTGCTCATACATGCAATATTCCCGCGCGCAGCGGTCGCCATGTGATCTACGGTGTGTGGCAACGCTCCGACAGCCCTGAAGCGTTTTATGCTTGTTCTGACGTGGTATTCAGTGGCGGAAATAATTCCAGTGTCTCCAGCAACTCCAGCGTGTCTTCAAGCTCCAGCAGCACACCCACCAACATCTGTACTAACTTGCCGACCTGGAATGCCAGCAGCATTTATACCGGTGGCCAGCAAGTCAAGTTGAACAATATCCGTTATCAGGCGCAATGGTGGACGCAAGGCGATAACCCGTCGGCGGGCACGGGCTCCAACTATGTGTGGATTAATCAGGGCAGTTGCGGTGGCAGTGGTCCTTCTTCATCCAGCAGTTCATCTGTGGTGAATAGTTCATCCAGTTCTTCAACTGGCGGTGGCAATTGCACCTCGCCACAGTTTGTACAAGGCGCTACCTATGCAACGGGAGCGAAGGTACGCAATGCTGGCAGTGAATATCAATGTACGGTCGGTGGCTGGTGCACCATCGGTGGTCCGTATGAGCCCGGTGTAGGCTGGGCATGGACAAATGCGTGGAGTTATCTGCGCAGTTGTAATTAACCGGATAACACGTGAAAAACGAAAAGTCAGCCTGGCTGGCTTTTCGTTGATAACGTTGTCCTCCGGTTTAATGTCGTTGACGGTAAGGTTACTTGCCTGCTTGTTGTGTCTTGTGTGGTATTCGGTCAATTAGCAAGTCACACCCTCGCGCAGCCATGTAGTACGTTTTAGTTGGGCTGTATTCCGCACGGAGCTTTCTGCACAGGATTGAAAAATAAATCGTATGGCTGTGACCATGATGAATCGTGAGTTGTTTATGCGATTCACAGTTGATTCAACTTTTCTCCCGCGCAGACGGGAAACACGAAGGACTAAAAGATGATGAATATAAAAAAAGCTCTAGGGTTATTGGCGACTATGCTATTTGCTGGTCACGTCTATGCGTATAACTGTTCCGGTGTGGCTCAGTATTCTGATGGTGCCAGTTACAGCAATGGCAGCATTGTGCAAAACCTCGGTGTGGCGTATCAATGTACCGTTGGTGGTTGGTGCAGTGTGGGCGGCCCTTACGCGCCGGGCGCCGGTTGGGCCTGGGATAATGCCTGGTCCAGTCTTGGTGCCTGTGGCAGCACGGGCGGTCCGTCCAGTTCATCCAGCTCTTCTTCGGGCAACAACAATAATGGTGGCTCCTGTCCGAACTGGACGGCTGGCACTTACTACAATGTCGGTGTTGTGGTGCGCTACAACAACGCTTATTACCGTGCGAAGAATGCTAACCCGGGATACGATCCTGTCGTGAGCACCTGGTTCTGGGAGCCGGTTGCATCCTGTCCGGGCGGCAACAGTTCCAGTTCATCCAGCTCCAGCGGCAACAACGGCGGTTCTTGCCCGCAGTGGTCAGCCGGTACCAATTACTACGCCGGTAATGTGGTGGTCTTCAACGGTTCCTACTACATGGCCGAGCACGATAACCCCGGTTACGATCCCACTATCAGCACCTGGTTCTGGGAGCCGGTCGCCTCTTGTTCGGGCGGTAATAATTCCAGTTCCTCGTCATCCACGGGTGGCAGTGGTTTCGCAGCCATTGTGAGCGAAGCGCAATTCAATCAAATGTTCCCGAATCGCAATTCGTTCTATACCTACAGTGGTCTTGTGGCGGCGGCTAATACCTTCCCGGCATTTGCCAACACGGGCGATATCCAGGTGAGAAAGCGTGAAGCCGCTGCAGCCCTGGCGAACTTCTCCCATGAAACCGGTGGTTTGGTTTACATCAACGAGATTGCCCAGGGTGAATACTGCTCTGGTGGCGCAACCCCCTGTGGTGTTTGTGCACCCGGCAAGCGCTACTATGGCCGTGGCCCAATCCAGTTGAGTTGGAACTATAACTATTGCACCGCTGGTCAAGCGTTGGGCCTGGATTTGTGGGCTAACCCTGATCAGGTATCACAAAACCCGACGACGGCCTGGCGCACGGCGCTGTGGTTCTGGATGACGCAAAGCGGTGCGGGTTACCGTCCGGCTCACTCATCCATCACCGGCGGTTACGGCTTCGGCGAAACCATTCGCACCATCAATGGTTCACTGGAATGTAATGGCGGTAACCCGGGTCAAGTGCAAAGCCGGATCAACTCGTATCAAAGTTTCATCCAGATATTGGGCGGAACACCGGGTAATAACCTGGGTTGTTAATCGTTTGATACCACCGTCATTCGTGAGGATGGCGGTTCAATAAAAAACGCCGCGAGAGCTTTTCTCGCGGCGTTTTTTTATATCAGTTTAAATGTCTGAAGCCGGGAAACGAATATCGTTAGCGCTCAACACCCAACAAACCAAGAATACCGTTATCCACAAAACCATCGGCGATCATGCCTTGTTGATGCTGGAACTGACTGACGGCGCGGCGCGTGCCGGGGCCGAGGATGCCGTCGGGTGTGCCGGTATCGAAACCTTTTTTGTTGAGTTGTTCTTGCATGGCCATCACTTGTGCGCGATTTAACCGCGGTGCATCTTCCGGTGGCGGTTGCATCAGTTTGCCAGTACCGGCGATGCGGTCCGCGAGATAACCCACCGCCAAGGCGTAATACTCTGAGCGGTTCCAGCGCATGATGACATGGAAATTATCGTAAACCAGAAAAGCCGGCCCGCGATGTCCCGCCGGTACCAACAGCGAGGCTTGCATATCCACCTTAGGCAACGCAGAACCATTTGTCTGGCGGACGCCCAGCTGTTGCCATTCAGCCAGTGATTTGCGCTGATTGAGTCCAGCTTCGAGGTAAGGAAATTCGACAGGAAGTTTCACTTCCCGGCCCCAGCGATCCGCTTGCTGCCATCCGAGACTTTGTAAAAACTTGGCTGCCGAGGCCATGGCATCCGGTGTGCTGTTCCACAGGTCGCGCTTGTTATCGCCATCATAATCAACTGCGTAACGTAAAAAGGCAGAGGGCATAAATTGGGTGTGGCCCATGGCACCGGCCCACGAGCCTTCCATTCTTTCCGGTGCTATTGCGCCTTCGTCCAGGATGCGCAAGGCGGCCATAAGTTCGCCGGCAAAATAATCGCTGCGGCGTTCGTCGCACGCAAGTGTGCTCAATGAATCCACCACCGACATCTTGCCGAAGAAACTGCCGTAATTGGTTTCCAATCCCCAGAAGGCGACCAGGTAGTGTGCGGGCACACCATAGTCCCGCGTCACACGGGACAACAAGGCGCGGTGCTTGGCCAATAACTCCCGGCCTTGGCTAACGCGCTGGTCGGTAACGCGACGATTCAGATAGTCCGCAAAGGTGGTGGTAAATTCCGGTTGCTGTCTGTCCAGCTCAATGACGCGCGTATTGAAGTTTGCCTTGAGTAAACCCTGCTTGATCGTGGCGTCTGAAATTCCTTCTGCTTTTGCGCGTTCACCAAGGCGTGTTAAGCACTGGGCAAATGCTTCGGGGGACAGCGTGTTTTCTGCTGTGGTTGTTGGGGCTGCTGCCGCGTTATACATGTGGCTGAGCAACAAGAGGGAAATCAATTTTTTTGCCGTGGTCATAACACTCCCGTGAATGGCAGGATGAAAATCATAAAAAACTGCCGGGTATAGTGGCGTAGCGGTGGGTATCCTGCAATAGCTTGGTTTGTCGTGCGCGACATTAGTTCAGTTTTAACACGCCCGAGAAAGTGGGGAATCAAGCGTTGTGCGGATCATCCAGCAGCGCCTGGCGATATTTAAGGCGCCGATACTCGTAGGGTGAATTTATACGTTGGGCTGCACGCAATTGTTTATATTCCACCAGGCTTGCCAAGTGCCGGTTGGCGGCGGGTGAGGGGGATAGCAGCACGCGGGTTTCACAGTGGGGTTGCGGATAATGTTTTAAAAAATGCCGTTCAACAAAGCGGCTGGTGAAATAAATAATGCGGGGTTGCGCCGCCAGGCAGGTAGTTATACCGGTGTGGTTGACCTCAAGGATACGCAGATTAGCATCCGCACAATTATTGGCTTTTCGTTCAATGCAATACGCAATGTCGGTGAGCGCGATGCCGTGGTGTTCGCACAATATTTTTCTCTCGTTTAATGTCTGTGCCGGCATGTTAAACACATCGCTCAGTAACCGCCAGAATTCATTGCGTCCGCTGCCGCTGTAAAACCATTCGCCGTAATCGCGACCATTAAAGCAGGGAAAACTGCCGATGATTAAGCGCTGCGTGAACCGCGGCAAAAAATACGGGAATGGGTGTTTTTCTATCACAGGTTTACCCGATGGTTTAGCGGAACCTCACTCTTTGCCAGTAGACTCCTCAGTAAACAGGAGTTCCATCAGTTCCAGTAATTGTGGGTCGCGCAACAATGCCATGCGGTCATTGTTCTGGAGTTTGTGTTGCAGGGCTGGATCGTTCAGGATGGCTTGCACCCGTTCATCATTTTTTTTGCGTTGCACTTTTTGCCAGACATTACTCATATGCATGGCCAGGACTTCATCAGCATTTTCGGTATGGACAATGTCGCTGTGTTGCAACAGCTGTTGCAGGTGTTCGTCCTGGGCGAGTTGTTGGAAGTCCGGGTTTTGCAAGAGTGCCGGGATGTTGCCCTGTTCAAGTTGTGATTGAAATTGCGGGTCTTGCAATAACTGTTTGAAGGCATCGTTGCTGAGCACCTGATTGAGGTGTTCGCCCATCTCCACCGGATCTTCCACAAAGGCAACGGCCAAAGGCTTTGCTTCCGGATAGGTGTGTTCCAGAATACTGGCGGTAGCGTGACTCATCAGGCCACGGGTTTTTTGCGCGAGGAGAGTATCATTATCAAATTTATCAGGGTGTTGTAGTTCCTGATAAATACTGATGCTGTACACCACCAGCAAACCCAGGATGCAGCCGACGCCGGTGCCCACCAGCATACCGCCCAGTCGCGACATGCCGGATAAACCGGCAGTGGCAGAGATGGCGCGCTCCAGAAAGCTGAACACAATACCCACCACCAGGCTTGCGATAATGAAGGCGATTAATCCGGCGGAAAAATACAGGAGTAAGCCGTCGAGCCCGGTCATATCCTTGAGCAGTTTGGCCAGGGGTTTAAGGCCATAGATCGCCGCCGCGTAACCGGCAACCAAACTGAGAATTCCGCCCAAGGCGCCAAAGAAACCTTTGCGTAAACCCTGGATAGCAAAAATAAGCACCACAACAATAAATACGCCCAGGCTCAATGTCATAGCCAAACAATCTCCGCTCAGTAGTTTTATTTAATATGGGTTCAGCTTTTCCGGGTTCGAGTATAGCTGAATAACTGACAGGCAGGATTGTGTCGCGAAGGTAAAGTGAAAGGTGTGAAATGAATCAGATGGAAGATTAGACAAGAAATAAAATCTTTAGCAGATAAACAAAAGGGACTCAGTGAGTCCCTTTTAAATCCGCTTTAGCGCGTTGTACCTGTCCCGCGATCATTACCTGTCCCGCGGTCAGTATCCGTGCCACGATCAGTATCCGCACCTGTGCCGCTGCCGGTACCTGAGCGTACTCCAGTACCGGAGCCTGTGTTACCTGTGCCGGACCCGGTTGTTCCACGATTTTCTGTTCCGGTGGTGCCGTCCCGATCGCGCCCGGTAGAAGTACCGTCGGTACGGTTTCCATGATCCATGGATGACTCGGAACTGGATGTGGAGTAAGTTCCAGTGCCGGTTTGATTGCTGGTATCGCGTGTACCCGTTTGTGCGGTAACCAAAGCGGATGATGTCAGTAAAACGCTTGCAAATATCAGGGGTAGCTTTTTCATCGTGTATCTCCTCAGGCAAAAAATAACAAACAATGTAATCAATATGGATATTGCATTGCTCATGCCAGAGTACGAATGACACCTGATTGCAACAAAGTGTCTTCTAAAATAGAGTTTATGAAGTGTTAGATGTCTTATCTAACCTGCGACTGATAAAAAATTACATTTTATTGTAAATATTATAGGCGGACGTAGCGCTCATAGCGTTACGCTTTTTGTTACGGCCTGTTCAGCTTTTTTCCGCAAGCTTTGCAGTAGCTCGCGTCATTATCATGACCTGAGGTGCGGCATTCACTACAGGAGATAGCGCTCCGCTCGCGCGCCATCTCCTGTGCCAGCTCGGCAGTGAGGATGCCGGTAGGAATCGCAATGATCGAGTAACCCGTCAGCATAACCGCAGCAGCGACAATCTGGCCCAATGCCGATTGCGGTGTGATATCGCCATAGCCGACGGTGGTGATGGTGACGATAGTCCAGTAAATACTCTTGGGAATGCTGGTGAAGCCATTGCTCGGCCCTTCGACCAGGTACATGATTGAGCCGAAGATAATGGAGAGGATAAGCACAGCAACAAAGAAGACAAAAATCTTGCGGCGTGCATGCAGCATGGCATTGATCAACAGGTTCGCTTCAGACATATAGCGCACGAGCTTCAACACACGGAATATGCGCAGCACCCGCAATAACCTAACCACTAAAAGATAATTCGCGCCCGGAAAAAAGATGGTGAGGTAAGTCGGCAGTATGGAGATCAGATCGCAGATACCATAAAAACTGCGAATGTATTGCCAGCGGCCCGGCGAGCAGTAAATGCGCAGGCCATACTCGATGGTAAACACAATCGTAAAGAACCACTCGGCGGCCAGCAGCAAGCTGCCAAATTGCGTTGCAACAGACTCGATGGAATCCAGCACTAACACCAACACACTGAGCAGGATGGTATAAATCAATACCACATCAAAGAACTTGCCCGCCGGTGTGTCGGTGCCAAAGATGATGATGTAAAGCTTGTGTTTCAGAGCGGTGGACATAGCCTGTTTCCGTTGCCGAAAAAATCGCTGACGGCAATGCCTCAGGGTAGTTGTGCGCGGCCAATGGTATTGGTGTCGGTGCCAAACCAGAGCGCTTTTGCTTTTTCATCGTACACCATGTGACGCACGGTGCCGCCACCGCTTTCAAGCTCAACCGGTACACTAAATTTATTGCTGGCCGGATCAAAACTCACCAGGCGATTGGGGTGCACGCCGGTTTCAAAAAACCAGACACGCCCCTGTTTATCGGCCGCCACCGCGTAAGGCCGGGATTTTTCCTGCGCCGGTGTGCGCCATTCATCAATCGCGCCGGTGGTGGGGTTGTAACGTCCGAGGTGACCCTCTGCATAATCTACATACCACACCATGCCATCGGGTGTGATAGCCAGGCGACGGGGACGATTTTCCGCGCGGGGCAGGGTGATCTCCACCACTTTGTTGTCTTCAATGGTGGCAAGTTTATTGGTGCCAAAAAGCGTAACCCAGGGCTTGTCATCCTTGTCTACCAGCAAGCCGTAAGGACGGGCATTTTTGGTGGGAACATCGAACAGTTTAATGTGCTTGCTCGCAGCTTTTAGCACACCAATTTGATTGCCGCCCTGTACCGTAAACCAGATGTCGCCGTTGCGGGCAAAGTCCATGGTGTGAACATCGCGCGGGCCTTCGCCGGGGAGCATAAATTTTTCAATCGCACCGGTCTCCGGATTCACCAGGCCGATATGCTGCGAGCGATTACCGGCATACCAGGCGCCGCGTTTATCCGCGATAACCGTATGCGGCCCGGCATTGTCATCCAGCGGGTATTGTTTGAACTCGCCATTCGTGGGATCGAGCGTGGCGACATAGTCACTGTTTTGGCCGACGAACCAGATGGTGCCCTGCGAGCCCACCCAGGGATCACGCGGAAGCGATTTTTCCCAGGGTACTGTCCATTCCGTAATCGAGACTTGCTCGCTGATGGCTGCCTGGCTTTTGGCGGTGGCTTGTTCGCTGGTAGCGGGTTGGCTCGGCGCTTCAGCGGCGGCAGCACAGGAAAAAAATAAGGCACTGACAAGGACGGACATTCGTGACGATGCAAGCAACTTCATTGTGCAAACCTCTTATCAATAGTTGTCGGTTTTGTTGGCGGCAATGATGAACATCACAAGCGTTAAGGCTATCGGTTTATTGACGCCAGCGGTATATAAAAATTCCTTGGGTGTTGTGTTGATCAGTTCATAGCAACAGGAACCGGAATTTGAAACACTGCGTATAGCTTAATCGACTATCGCTTTTTATAACAGGAATTAACATGTATTCAACAATTACCCGTTTGATCGGTGCAGTGTGTATATCGGCATTGGCTGCGTGTGGCGGCGGCAGCTCATCGCCGGGCGATACCTCGTCATCGTCCACCGACTCAGTATCCAGTGCTTCGTCTTTATCTAGCGCCGCTTCATCAAGCCCAGTTTCATCAAGCCCAGTTTCTTCGAGCCCTGCTTCGTCGAGTTCAGTTTCATCCAGTGCTACCAGTAGCGCATCATCCACATCGATGTCTATCAGCAGCAGTTCGCTCAGCTCGGCGGACAATACGCTATACGATATCCCGCTGCAAAGTCAGATCACCAAAGTACAACCCATGACGGGCATCGTGTTATGGGCGGATTCGCACAATAGCAGCGCCTTAAAAACCCAGGACGATTATGTTCAACTCGAATACGCCTATGTTCGGCCCAGTGATGTGGTGATTGGGGATAACCTGTATGACTGGAGCATGCTGGACAATTTGCTGGCGCAGGTGAGTGGGCGCGGCAAGCAATTAATCTTGCGTTGGTACTACGTGTATCCGGGACGCGAGACGGCGGTGCCGGACTACATCAAAGACTATAGCGACTATCACGAAACCACGGAATCCAGCGAGGGTGAGCCAACCGATTTTCCGGATTGGTCGCACCCTGAGTTACAACAAGCCCACCTGGATTTTTACACCGCGTTTGCCGCGCGCTACGATGATGATCCGCGCATCGCATTTTTGCAGGTCGGCTTTGGCTTGTGGGGCGAGTACCATATCTATGATCCTGAGGTTCGCCTGGGAGAAAACTTTCCTTCCAAAGCGTTTCAGAAAACCTTCTTGCAACACCTTGATGACGTATTCGACGAGCTGCATTGGAGTATCTCTATTGACGCAGGCGACAGCAGCAACACCCCGATAGCCAATGATGCCGGATTGCGTGCGCTGCAGTTCGGGAACTTCGATGATTCGTTTATGCACAGCGCGCACGCGGAATACAACGCGGATATGTGGCAGGTGTTTGGTCACACCACGCGCTACGCGCACTCGCCACACGGTGGCGAACTCAGTTATTACTCCGACTACGACCAGGAAAACGCGCTCAATGTTGACGGCATGTACGGCCGAACCTACGAACAATTAAGTCGGGAATTCAACATCACCTACATGATTGGCAACGATCAGCCGGAATACCAAACCGCTGAACGCATCAAGCAAGCCGGCATGGCCAACGGTTATAAATTTCACATCACCGCGTTTAAGGCCTCTGCAACCCATGCGGTAGTGACAGTTGAAAACCGGGGCATTGCGCCGATTTATTATGATGCCTACGTGACGATCAATGGTGTGCGGTCCGGTCAATCATTAAAAGGTTTGCTACCCGATGAATCACTGGAGGTAGAGATCAATGCCGGTGGAAGCCAGCCTGTGCTGACCATCGAAAGTGATCGCTTGGTGGAAGGGCAGGAGATCCAGTTCGAAGCGGATCTTTAACACTTGATATAAAAGAGCCCGGCAGACGGGCTCTTTTACAAGAGATACACGGTTAATTTATACCTTGCGGCGATACAGCAACAAGCCCGCCACACCAATCAACAACAGCATTAAAGAGCCCGGTGCAGGAACATTGATCGACTTGATGTTCACGCTGGTGAAATTCAAAAATGCGGTATCGCTATACGCAGAATAATTACCACTGAAATCACCAGAGCCGTAGCTGTTGGTCATAACGCCCCAGGATGGTCCCATGGTGACCAGATCATTCACCAGAATATTTAGATTGTCCAACGACTCGCTGGTAATCCAGTCGATACCCTGGAAAGCAAACTGCAATTGAATGGAAAAGAAATCCGAGGTGTAGGTATTGTCGGAGGTGAAGAAAAATGCTGAATTGGAATCCGAGATCGACAGGAAATCTTCAAAGCCGCCCATTAGATCATCGCGGGAGTCGTTATAGATCTCAACAAAATCGACCGAACTGCCGGTATTGCTGGTGTGGTAGCCAGACACCAGATCATACTGATCCGGCCCCGCTTCGTAGCGTGCCTTATCTGTTTCACTCCACACATCGCCAGACGAATAACTGGTATCAATTCGCAGGGTGCCGTTGACGGTGTCACCCCAGTTAAAACCGAGGCCATTACCCTCAGTGCCTGACACATAACCGGAGTATTCGATATCGATAATCGCCGCATTGACCGACAAGGGCAGCGAGAGAAACGCAATTGCCAATAATCCAGGAAATTTAATCATAAGATCATCCTTATTTATCCATGTAAAGATTCACAGCATCGGTGCTGTGGCGCATATATTACCCTTGGGTGTTTAATGCGCAAGTTGTTTAATTCCCTTTAAACAAACTATTTGGTTATAAGACGTTATACCGCGTGTCGGTGCTCAACCCCGGTTCGATGGGCCGCACCTCAATTTTGCCTAAACGTGCAGACGGCCAGTTCAAGGCAATCTGCACAGCTTCATCCTGGTCCTTCACATCAATCAGAAAAAATCCGCCCAACTGCTCCTTGGTTTCTGCAAAAGGGCCATCGGTCACAGAGGATATGCCATTGCGAATCTGTACTGTATTGGCTTTGCGCGCGCTTTGCAGTGGCTCGGTCATAATCAGCTTACCGCTCTGCCGCAGGCTATCCACATAAGCCAGGGTTTCATCGCGCAGTGCTAACCACTCAGCGTGCGGCATCTCGTGGAAGATGGTTTCGTCTTCATAGGCGAGACAGAGAAATTTCATGCTGAATTCCTTTAGGGTGGCTCAGCCTCAACGGCGGCGGCTAACTTTACGGGCTTTGGAGCCCGCTGTGGTTTGGGGAACATAGGGCTTATTAATCAGCAATTGAAAACCGCCGAACACCATCGCCATCAGCCCGACGCAGGTGGCGATTACAAACGCCTCACGGCTGAAAAGAAAGTAACACAAGGGAATGATCAATAAGCCGAAAGCCACAAAACCCCAGCCAATCTTCTGGTTTTTACTCATGATAGTCATCCTGTTATTTTTAAGTGCAATGATCGTCAGTTGTAAATTTTATTCTTTATTCATTGCGCGATTTAACACGCATGATGAAAAATGAAGAAAGTCATCCAGGTGCGTCGCGATGATTTTCTCAACAATAGGTAGCAATAATGTTTGATAGTCATGAACCGCAATATTACGAAATCCGACCATGCGCTTCATGACATCTGAAAGATGAGTATCAATCCAGCCTGCTTGCGCCAGTAAGACAAATACATCTCTGGCGCTTTGAGGAATACCTAAACGTTCTTGCCTGATGATATGTTGGCCCATATCAAGCGCAGCCTCGCAGGCTCGTTGTATATTTAGAATGGCTGCATCCTGACGGCTGTAGTCACTGGCAAACTGGGAACCTGCTTTTGCGTATTCCTCGCGTACTCTTTTGATACACCGTTCAATACTGGCGGCTTTGTTAATGAGAACGTCATTTACCATAAACCGCTCCGTCTTCTTTTATTTCTTGCAACAATTCCGCTCTGGCTGTATCCAGGCTAGTTTTTTCGCTAAGGATAAAGGCTTCGTATAGCCCTGCTTGAACATCCTTCGCCCACACACATCGCCCGGTTGTGATAATTTGATACTGCATAACGGTTGAGGAGGCACGTAAGTCCAACAAATCCACGTGAAAACCCAGCTTTTCGGCGATTTGATTGGCCAGATCCCAAAGCACTAACGGATCAGCATAGCCTTCTATAAGAACCGCGAGATCCAGATCGCTGTCTGCGTTTGCAGTATCTTGGGCGCGACTACCAAACACATAGATGCCCAGCGCATTCGGGAGTGCATCGCGAAGTATTGAGCAAATCGATTGTTCAGTATCCGGTGTTATGGAATGAATGTTCATAATAACGGTATCTGTTCAGCGTCGGTTAGATAGCGGAATGCTACAAAAAATAAGAGATTACCCCCAATAAAATTCTTTTGGTAGTGTTATAGCACCTGATTGCTAGTATCCAGGTCATCTTTTTCCCGCTGCATCACTTGTCATTTTACCTTGAGGCGATAAGATGCTTAGCGTCAACCTGCCGGTTTCCAACTATACGCAATGTAGTCCAATTTTCAACTCGACGGTTTAACAGGTACAGCATGCAGAACCCGCCTATTGATGAACGTGCTTTTTATCGGGGAGTACTGGTGCTGCTGGGGATAACCGGAAGTGTGGGCCTGGCAACCAGTATTTTGCATTACCTGGAGCCGGAACCGGAATTGATGGACCTGGTCATCCCGCCTCTGGTTTCCATTGCGAACCTTGCGCTGGCCATTTGGTTGATATACCGGCCGAAACGTTTGTTACAGGTAGTGTATTCCGCCTTTGCTGTAGCCATTGTCGCACTCGCCTTGCCCGCCTGGTATTACAGCCTGCGCGCGTACCACTCTCCCGAGGTCGTGCTGATTGATATCTTTCCGCCTATATCCTCCTTCCTGATTATTCTGATTGTGCTGGTGATGGTCATACTGCCGCCACGCAGCGCCTTTCTGATCATGATCGTCGCCTGGGTTTTAAGCGCGTTACCGGTCCTTGGTTATTTGCTGACGCATAGAGAAGAGTTATGGTCATCGCGCGGCCAGGAAATGTTTATAAGTTACGGCCTGGCCATTTTGTTGCTATTGGTTTTATTGCCCTTTCAATACCGGGCGCGCCTGCAAATTGAACGTCTGCAGCACGATAATTCCCATATGCACAAACTGGCCGAACGCGATGAGCTAACGCGGCAATACAATCGATGGGGCGGCCAACGGCTGCTTGATGATTTCATGCAGAGCGGCGTTGCCGGCAGCATCATGATGCTGGACATAGATCATTTCAAACAGATTAACGACACACACGGCCATCAGATAGGCGATAGCGTGTTACAACAATTTGCCATGCGCGTAAGCAGCGCACTTCGCAGTGACGGTTATTTGATTCGCTGGGGCGGCGAGGAATTTTTGATTGTGATTCGCGGGATTGCAGAGCAGGATGTCGTTACCGTGGCAGAACGGTTGCGTAGTGCCATTAACGGCCATTTCTTCCCGCCAGTTGGCAAGCTAACCGTCTCGTGTGGCGCAACCTCACGCCGGAAGGATGACACGCTGGAAAGCTTGATCGCACGGGTGGATAAAGCGCTTTATCAAGCCAAGGTGAATGGTCGCGATCAAGTGGTGTGTGATTGAGTATCACACACTCAGTCGTCGCTATCGAACCACCTAATGATGGTCATTACCTAAATACCGCGTCAACACCGTCTGCCAATCGTCATCGGCAATTAAGCGCTAGAGTGCCAGATTCAATGGGCCTCGCAACGAACTATCCTGTTGTACCGCAATGGCATAATCCTGGCGTTCGAATGTCTCTGCCAGCACATCGGTGCGTTTTGGATATTGTTGGTGAGATAGGAGCCAATGAATCAATAAATTCCAATGCTGTTTAACCAATCAATCACAACGGCCGCAAGATCTTGTGGTTGTTCGAGCGGAATTATATGGCCGCTGTCGTGAAATAAATGAACTGAAGCAGCAGGCATCGCATTGGCCAACTCGTTCGTTTCTTCCATGGGACGCAACGCATCATGAGTGCTTGCAATAATCAATGTCGGACAATGTATTGAATCCGTAGGAACATCCGCTCTGCGTAACCTGGATTGAGTTGCAAAGGCCTCATAACCCAAACGACTTCCCATTGCTCTGATCCGCGAAATCAAATGTATATCCGATGCGTGACGGGGATGTAGTGATGCCGCAATGGACCTGGAACTTAATCCGCTGAACGTGGATGTAGATAGCGCACGTACAGCTTCCAATTTTGCCTTCGCTTGCTGCTCGGTATCCTCGCGCAATGAACTGGCGATGAGCACGAGCGCGCTCACTTTCTCGGGGTAATCGGCCGCTAGTTGCCTGGCAATATACCCGCCCAGCGAGAAGCCAATCAGCACGAAACGTTCAGGGGATTGTTCAGCAATGTGTTGCGCGATTTCCTTTATTGTATTTCCACCTGCCAGAGTCGTCCGCGATACTTTCCAATGGTTGGGTAGGAGAGGGCAGAAGCCATCCCATAGTGTTTCATCCAGCATGAAGCCGGGGATTAGCACCAGTGAAATGGGTTGGGGGTTATTCATGTCTATGGCCTAACCCTCGGGAAATGCTTTCATGATTTTCAACCACTACCGCCTCCAGGCTTTACTTATCCTTAAGGTCATTGTTGATCTGATCGAAGACTATTTCCCACTGGGCGTCCGCCAACTTGACCAGCTTTTTGTTGAGCCTTTGAAAGCTTTTACAGCGTAACTCCCACTGAATGTTAGCAATAGCCCTCAAGCTGGCATCAGGCTCTTTTCTTTTGTATTTTTGTGCGTCCAGATTGTTTAGTACATTGATCCGATAATCGAAAGCTTCTTTCTCTGAAAGTTTATTTTTAAGCCTAATACGCTCTACCAAGGCATCTAATTTCTCTGTCTTGTCTTGTAGATATACCTGCTGTTGTTCATAGAAGGCTTTATATTCGGCTTTAACCATCTCCTGCGTGCATTTGGCAATACATGTGGTTGGTAAGGCGTAGATGAAAATTATGGTTGCGAGAATCTTCATGATGCGGACCTATTTGGAAAGCTGATACTTAATGGTCATTTTATCGCTCTCTCCGTTCGTGAAATTGTTCCGGATAGATTCTGCGATGATGTTATTGCTTATACATTTATCAACTATCTGCATGGACCTTCTGTCCAATATTTCGGAGCCGCTACTGGAATGTACCTTAACCGTAAACGTTCCGGTGCCTTCTGGTTGGACGGTGATTTCAGTCGTGCCCTCAATGCGGCGTGAAAGAGCATCGGCTGGGTAAGATGGTAATCTCATGCACTTTCGTAAGCCAACAAGAGGCTTTTTGTCTCCCTTTCGCCAGACGAAGTGGAGGGTCTTGTAAAAGTATTGGGGGTAGGTGACATCGCCCAGTTCGTCAGTAAATGTGCAGGTTTTCAGCGTTGCTAAGATTTCTTTATTTTGTGTTGTAGTGCCTGAAGAGTTTTCCAATTCAATTTTCTTGGTGCTTCCATCTGGATTCACGAACACGTTTACATCAGCGCTGCCATCTGACTCCGCGTCGGACATATCAGGAATGGCGCAGCCGGTTTGCCAGTTCACTCTGTCTCTCATGAGCATCTCTTTTTTAGCCAGAGTGGAGGGTGATAGGGAGTATTGCTCGGCTTGGGCTAATCATCGACAGCAGAGCAAGGCTGGAGCAAAAGATAATAATGTTCTTTTTCATACGGTGTTTCCGGGATCGTCGAGCGCTAAAGATTATTTAAGCGTTATTGTAGAATTATATTCTTGGGTTTCTTGCCAGGAGAAATGAGCAACTTGTCTAAATATTGCGGATCATAAAACGCATCCCATGGTGACAGTGCATAGTAGGCGTTCATCAACTCACTGAGGATGGCGGAACCCACGATTCTCACGTTGATATACCCATTCTTGGCTAGCTGATCTAGGTCAATGTATTTTCTTGTGTCGAGAGGTGTTCTGTTATCAACCACTTCCCACTCTCCCGCATCCAGCAGTCCCACAGAAGAAAACTTAAGCGCTACTAATAAATCGTCGGTAAGTTCCTCAATATTCTCGGCAGCTCCTTCGGTGAGACGTATATCAAAAAAGGCACATACTGCGCTATTCAAGGCCTCCTTTGTTTTGCCGATTACTTGCCCAACCGCATACGTTCCATCAAGCAGAGGGACAAGAAAAACATCGCCATTTTTCCACTTTTGTTTTCTAGCCATTTAGTTGATATCCATCTTTCGGGGAAAAACCTAAAGCAGACCTTTCTCAAAGCTAAGCTCAGCCGGTTCATGCTTTATCTGTGCTCTTGAAATCTCTCGGTAATTAAGAAGCTATCTTTTTAATCCGTGTAAGGTTCTTTGACGCGGAAACCTCGTAGATTTTCATGCTTAACCAGGATTTACATATTCGCGAATCAAACTGCCTGTTAATCCGGCCTTTTCGATTTCTGCTTTTACCTTTGCGCTGATAAATATATTTGGGGAATAGCCTTTCACCAGGAAAATGGAGTTATTT
>DATJLH010000162.1:0-47796 GCA_035490615.1 Cellvibrio sp. | reverse complement strand
GCACTGACGACGATTTCCTGATGCATTTGTTGTGCATCACGCAGGAGCTTTCGTGCCGGTTCAACCTGCCCGGCAGGCAACGGCTTTTCGAGGGCAAGTTGCTCCACTAGCTTCAAGCCCAATTGCGTTACCTGATCGACTCGTTGCGCAAGAAGTTTTATATCGGCCAGGCGCGGGTTTCGCTCGATAACCTGCATCAAAGGCTGGTGATTTTTTTCCCAAGATTTCAATAAGGCTAGTAATTGCTTTTTAACCTGTTTGTCGCGTGGATTTTTTACAAATTGTTCAACCAACTGATCCAGCTCGCGTACCGCCAGGCTTTCCGCCGGTAGGGTATCTACAAACAAATTCAGCGGATCGGCTTTTGAATAGGTGCCGTACACATGCTTTTCATGGTGGCGATGATAGTACTGGGCCTGTTCGATGGCTTTGGCGAAGATTTGCAGCGGCTTGATCTCCCGGGGTTTACTGACCAATTGCATCATGCCGGCGCGGGCCTGCTGGTGGTGTTGCAGATCAATAGACACAGCGGCAAGGTCACCCACTTTTTGCATCCGGCGATACATGGAGTCTTCATCCTGCAATGCCAACGGCGACCAGAGGCGCTCGCCTATGGCGAACGCACGCGGCCACAAGCGCAGATCAATGACGGTATCGTCAACCAACTCGGCCCACAGTGCCGCTTCACCACCCAGAACCAGTTCACGCGCGGCATCGGTCAGCGGCTGTTGACGAATTGCTGTCGGCATGGTGCTACCCGGTATAGCCGAACCAGCAATTTGTTTGCCGGTTATCGTGTAGAGCGCATTGCCGACGATGACATCACCCGTTAATTGGCCGTCTTGCAGCGTTACGCGCGGTGTAAAGACACCCATCCAGGTATCGAGGTGGAATTGGGTTACGCCGTGAATATTTTTTACATCATGCACAGCGCGCCGTGACTTGCCATTGAAGTCGATAAAGCCGCGTTGCTCGCCCTCCTTGTTAATCAAGGTAAATGTGCCTTTGATGGCACTGCCGCGTTTGCGCGGAATTTCAAATGACCAGCTTTCCCATATCTCGCCCGCGCGCACCTGATCATCAAGCGTTTCTATCACCGGTACCGGATCGTTGCGATAGTGATACGCCGCCGGTTGCGGCTGATCAAGGTAATAACCGGTGGACAAGATCGCCTGAAAACCATGGCTGATTGCATCGCTCACCGCGTCCGGCCCCTGCCAGGATTGAATGGCAATATTCTTCGGCAAATCAGGATGCTGGATTTCATCCCAGCCGATCATCTTGCGTTGATGTTTTTCCAGAATTTTTACCACGCGGCGGTTAAACCAGGCCTGCAACGCACGGTGATCTGCCAGTGCATTTTTTTTCATAAACGCCTGGATGTCCGCATTGTTGTTCCAGTGCTCGGGGTCAACTTCATCGCCACCGATATGCACATATTCAAACGGAAACAGCGTGCTGACTTCCCCCATTAACGTATCGACAAATTCGTAGACCTTTTCATTGGTCGGATCGAGGGTGGGCTTGTGTACGCCCCAGCGAATTTCTTTTTCATAGGGACCGGGTGCGGACATCAATGCCGGATAGGCGAGCGCGATGGCACTGGCGTGGCCGGGAATGTCGATCTCCGGCAAGACGTGAATACCGCGCTGTTGCGCGTAAGCCACAATCTCGCGAATATCCTGCTGCGAATAATATTCGCCATCCGACGCCAATTCGTGCAGTTTGGGGAAGGCATTGGACTCCATTCGCCACCCCTGGTCATCCGTCAAATGCCAATGGAAGATGTTGTACTTGGCCGCCGCCAGCGCATCCAGTTGACGCTTGAGGGTGTCCATCGATAAAAAGTGACGCGAGGAATCCAGCAGCACACCGCGCCAGACGAAGCGCGGCGCATCCTCAATCACCACGTGCGGAACCTGCACCGTTTTTTTCTGCACGCCAATCAGTTGCAACAAGGTTTCCAAGCCGCGTACGGCACCGGTGCGGGTGTTTGCGGTGAGGCTAATCTGCGCTGAATTAACGTCAAGGCGATAGGCTTCATCGCGCTCCAGGGCATAGCCGTTTTCGGTCTCCGGTATATTCGCCACCACAACACGCAATGCGGGTGCTGCTATTTTTTTTGCATCGGCCTTGCGAATCGCTGGCGATACGACGGTCAGGCCGGTTTGCTTGTGCAGGCGCGTCACAAAACGTTCCAGCTCCTTGCGTAGCAACGGCGAGTCCGCACCTTCAATGACTACATGGAAGGATTTATCCAGTTTCAGGTAGCCGGATTGCAAGGTAAGTTGTTTGGGGTAAGGCATTAAATCCAGTTCAGTGGCGGGAGCCGCGAACGCAAAAAGCGAAAAAAAAGTCAGCAGAAAAAAAACAAGCGTTTTCATAAAAAGCATTCACTGTTGGTCAGGTAAGGCATCAGCAGGATCGCGTCTGCTGATTATGAAAATTCAAACAGAATTTTTTAAAACGGCATTTTTTAAAACGGCATTTTCTAAAAGAAGGTGCGTACCAGATCCACCACGTTATAGTTATCGTCGATCACACACATCTGTTGCCATTTATCAAAAGTCAGGCAGGGATGGGACGTACCAAAGGCGATGATATCGCCCACGCGCACATCATCTCCCGCCGGAAAGGTCATGGCCGCGTGTTGATCCATCATGGAGACAATGCGCCATTCGCTAGAGGCTGGTGTCGGCACGTCGTTGCCCGGACGGTAATGCAAATTGGCAATGGGCAAGCCCGCATCAAAAGCCACATCGCGCTTGCCGAGACCAATCACTGCCTGACCCGGTTCGGGGATGGATTGCACATAGGCCCAGATCTCCATCGCCGATTGCAGGTCGCCATCCACCCCGGCATCCAGCCCACAGCGGGCCATCAGGTTGTCCTGGTTGTGCATGCACAAGCCCTGGTCGTGAACGATGTAACAGCCGGGGCGGATCACCGGGATAATGCGCTGGTTCAGGTCTTCGCCAAATACCTCCGCTACGATGTCATACCAGGCGGAACCGGCACCGGTCAGCACAATTTTCTGCGCATCAAAAACGTCCTTGTTCAGCAGGTCCAGGCATACATCCTTGACCATCGTCACATGAGCCCGGATACGCTCCGCCAGGTTATCGCCCTTGATGACCCCTTCGTAGGTTTCGATACCCGCCAATTTGATCACCGGATGGCGGGCAATTTCTTCCACCAGAACCTGAACATCCTCCGGCGTGCGGGTGCCACAGCGCCCACCCGGTACACCTATCTCAATGAGCACTTGCAGGCTCTGATTGCGCGCACTGAAGAAGCTGGCCAGCTCCCGCACATTGTCAACCGAGTCCACCAGGCAGTAGAAATCCAGCAGGCCTTTGGCAAGCAACTCGCTGATGATCGCCATGTTGCGCTGCCCGACCAGCTGGTTGGCCATGATCACCCGGCGTACGCCAAAGCGATGCGCCACCGACACTTGGGTGGCCGTGGCCAGGGTCATTGCCCAGGAGCCCGCCGCCATCTGGTGTGCAAACAGCGCCGGTGCCATGGTGGTCTTGCCGTGGGGCGCCAGGCTGACCTTCCGTTTGTCGGCAAAGCGCTGCATCCACTGCAGGTTGTTTTCCAGCCGTGAACGATAGAGGACGGCGGCCGGCAAGCTCACATCCTCGCGCAGTAAATTCCAACCCGGCTTGCGGTAGAACTCCGGCTTGCCGCCCCCTTTAACCACCAATGGCGCGTCGGCAAGTGCCTCGGCAATGTCCAGAGAAGAATTGTTATACACACTCATGAATAGGCCCTGATCAAGCATAAATATGGCAACATACGGCTCTTATAGCCGCCCGCTCTCACGCGGACAAAATGATAGAAACTATCACAATTTAAAGACAATTATTGGTATTTTCAAACATTCGTGTATCATGACCGAATAGCTCGGCGGTACCCGATGGTTGACGATACTGATACCAGAGGAGCCGACCGTGAGTTATGAGATAGACATGGTGTCGCAGATCGCCAAGCTCTACGACCAGTTAAGTGACGCTGAACGGAAAATAGCTACACTGATTCTGGATGACCTGAATTTTGCCGCGCACGCCAGCATCAGCGAGCTTGCGCAGAAATCCGAGGTGAGCGAAGCCACGATCACCCGGTTTGCCCGCGCCCTGGGCTGCAAAAATGTCCGCGATCTCAAGTTGCGCCTGGCTCAATCCATGGCGGTGGGTCAGCGGTTTATCTCCGAGGTCAAGGTCGAGCCAACCGGTATCCATGGCATCTATGAAACCATCAAGAGCGCGCTGGACTTTAACGCGCAGCTTATCACCGTCGAGACGGTGTACACAGCGGTGGAGATGCTCAGCAAGGCGCGCCAGATCCTGATCTTTGGCGTGGGTGGCGGGTCCACCATCATGGCCCAGGAATGCCAGCATCGCCTGTTTCGCCTGGGGTTCGCCGCGACGGCGTATTCCGATCCCATGCTGATGCGCATGGCGGCGGCGGCGATTGATAACAACGACGTCGTGATTTGTTTGTCACTGGGCGGTTACAGCCCGGATGTTAACGAGGCAGCAGAGATTGCCCGCGCGTACAGCGCCCAGACCATTGCGATTACCCCGGTCGATTCGCCGCTGGGCAAATCGGTGGATCTGGTGATACCCATAGAGCCGATAGAGACAGATTACATCTTCAAACCCAGCGCATCGCGCTACGTCATGATGGCGGCGATCGATGTACTGGCGACGGAGCTGGCCATTAAAAACAAACGTAAGAGCCGTGAAAAACTGCGGCGTTTGAAGCACAACCTGGATATACACAAACACGGTAAGGATCGTTTGCCCCTGGGGGACTAGGGACTTCTGAAATCAGCCATTTCAGCGGTTTCCCGGCAGGCTTATCGACTTACCCCGATGAGTGATGACGATGTACGAAACCCTGATTCGTGGCGCCACCATTATTGATGGCAGCGGGGCTCCCGCCTTTGCTGCCGATGTCGCCATACTTGACGAAAGGATCTCGCTCCACCCGGCTGGCAGCAATATCCACGCCCATACCAACATCGATGCTGAAGGTTTATTCCTCGCCCCCGGCTTTATCGATGTCCACACCCACGACGATACCCATGTCATTAAAGCCCCGGAGATGCGCGCCAAGATTACCCAGGGCGTCACTACCGTTATTGTGGGGAACTGCGGCATCAGCGCCAGCCCGGTCACCCTGACCGGCGAACCGCCCAATCCCATGAACCTGCTGGGCAAACAAAGCGATTTTAGCTACCCGACTTTTCAGGATTATGTCAGCGCCGTTGAAGCGGCCCAGCCCGCCGTCAATGTCGGTGCGCTGGTGGGCCATACGGCACTGCGCAGCAATCACATGGACGACCTGATGCGCCCGGCCACACGGCTGGAGATCAACGCCATGAAAAAGCAGCTGCGCGAGGCCATGGCGCAGGGCGCTTTGGGCTTGAGCTCCGGCCTGGCCTACAACAGCGCCATCAACGCTCCCACCGAAGAGGTCATGGCGCTGGTGGAAGAGCTGGCCCGCTTTGATGGCATCTACACCACCCATTTGCGCACCGAATTCGATGGCATTATCGAGGCGATGAACGAAGCCTTTGCCACCGCCAAACACGGCAAGATTCCGTTGATTGTGTCGCACCTGAAATGCGCCGGTGCCGGTAACTGGGGGCGCAGTGGTGAGATCATCAAACACCTGGAGCACCATGCCCAATCGCAAAAGATCGCCTGTGATTGCTACCCCTACTCCGCCAGCTCCAGCACATTAGACCTAGGCCAGGTCACTGACGATTACGATGTGTTTATTACCTGGTCCGAGCCGCACCCGGAGATGGGCGGACGCCTGCTGGCCGAGATTGCCGCCGATTGGAAATTGCCGCTGCTCGAGGCCGCTAAAAAGTTAATTCCCGCCGGCGCGGTGTATCACGGCATGGATGAAAAAGACGTACGCAATATCCTGCGTTTTCCGCGCACCATGATCGGCTCCGATGGTTTACCTAATGATCCGCATCCGCATCCGCGTTTGTGGGGCACCTTCCCGCGGGTAATCGGCCATTACGCGCGCGACCTGGGTTTATTTGATTTGCCTGTGGCCGTGCGCAAGATGACCGGCTTGTCCGCCGAAGAATTCAAACTGCATCAACGCGGCCTGATCGCACAGAATTATTTTGCCGACCTGGTGCTGTTCAACATAGACCGCATCAAAGATACGGCGACCTTTGAGCGTCCACAGCAAAGCGCTGCCGGTATCGAAAAAGTCTGGGTGAATGGCCACTTGTCTTACAGCAATGGCCAACTCAGTGCGCAACGCACCGGTAAATTTCTCGCGCGCGCCGTGCAATACCCATCAACATCATCGTTAGTTTTATGTGAGGAAACCTTATGAGCATTACTCGTTTCGGTGCCGCAGGCGGCGTTGGCACCGGTGGTCAGCATTTGCCTTTTTCCAGCGCGGTAGCCGCCGGTGGTTGGTTGTACGTTTCCGGTCAAACGCCGATGACCGATGGTGAAGTGGTTGAGGGCGGTATCGTTGAGCAATCCCGTCTGGCAATTAACAATTGCTTGAAGATTATGGAAGGTGCCGGCTACGGTTTGGCCGATGTAGTTCACGTCACCGTCATCCTGACCGATGCACGTTATTTTCAATCGTTCAACAAAGTGTTTCGCGAAGTCTTCGGAGAACATCCACCGGCACGTATCTGCTCAGTGTGCGACCTGGTCGTGGACTGCAAGGTCGAGGTCGGTGTGGTCTGCTACAAAGATCCTGCCAAATAATATTCACGTTTTCGGCGGCGGTTTTTCTGCCGCCACACGATAAAAATTCCTACATAAAAAGCACGAGAAATCCCATGAACAGCCAGGCATTTTTAATTGCATTTACCGTGTACGTATTGTTTTTAATCTGGCTGGGCTGGGCTGTGTCGCGCAAACAAAAAGACGGCGACGATTTTTTGCTGGCAGGACGCAGTTTGCCGCTGTTGCTGACCATGGGTACCACAGTAGCCACCATGGTCGGCACCGGTTCCTCCATGGGTGCAGTGGGTTTTGGTTATGCCAATGGTTGGGCCGGCGCACTCTACGGCATTGGCGGTGCCATCGGTATCTTGCTGACCGCCTGGTGGTTTGCCCCCACGCGCAACCTGCAATTTATGACCATGAGTGAAGAATTATCGTATTACGTCGGTGCGAATCTGGCGGTAAAAAATATTGTCGGCGTGCTGATTTTTCTCGCGTGTATCGGTTGGTTGGGCGCGCATATTCTCGGCGGCGGCATGTACCTGGCCTGGATCGCTGATATCGATGCAACCACCGCCAAGATTGTTATTGCCGTGGGTTTCAGTATCTATGTGGTGATCGGCGGCTACAGCGCCGTAGTCTGGACCGACACCATCCAGGCCATTATTTTATTTTTCGGTTTTATCCTGATGGCCTTGTTCGCTATCGACAAGGTCGGCAGCTGGGATGCCATGATGACCGCGCAGCCCGCCGCCAACATCAGCTTTCTGGCCATCGATAAAGTCGGCGCATTGCATGCCTTGTCACTGATGATGGTGGTAGCGGTCGGTGTACTCGCAACACCATCATTTCGCCAGCGGATTTATTCCGGCGCCAGCGTCAGTTCGGTGCGAAAATCGTTTGTCATGTCCGGCGGTTTGTATTTGTTTTTTTCGTTTATCCCCGCACTGATCGGCATGGCTGCCTTTGCACTCAACCCGGCACTGGATAATCGCAATTTTGCGTTTCCATTTCTCGCGCTGGAAGTGCTGCCGCTGTATATCGGCATTATTGTGTTGATTGCCGGCTTGTCCGCCACCATGTCCAGCGCCAGCTCGGATGCGATCGCCGGGGTAGCGATTTTGTTGCGTGATATTTTTATTATCGTGACCGGGCGTTCGCCAGCCAAAGAAAAAATGATTGGTTATTCACGCATTGGCGTGGTGTTTGTCACCGGGCTCGCGTTAAGTTTTGCCCTGGCGTCGGACGATATCATCACCTACATCACCAATATGATTTCTACCGTGATGTCCGGCATGTTCGCCTGTGGTGTGCTGGGAAAATTTTGGCCGCGTTATACCTGGCAAGGTGCCATTGCATCGCTGGTGGGTGCGTCGGCAACCTCGTTTGCGGTAATGTTGACCCCCGCTGCCATGACGGCGCTAGGCAATCCGATTCTGCCTTCGGTCAGTGTTGCACTTTTGGCAGGCATCATTGTGAGCCTGATGACACCGCGCAATGTTGTTTCAGCGGATGAAGCCTTAACATTGCTCGCCGCGCAGCGCGATAAAACCGACAGACAACCTGCCGGCAACCCCGCCACCGAATCCTGAATATTTCGTAGGTCGGATTAGCGCAGCGTAATCCGACGCGATCTTACAACGAAGAACAAATGCGATTCCTTGCTGAAAAAATTTGTCGGATTACGCTGCGCTAATCCGACCTACTAATTACCAGCCCAAATCAGCGCGCAGGCGATTAATCAAGGCTTGCGCAGAGCGCTGTTGTGTAATTATGTTGGGGTGATAATCACAACCATAACCATCCACCTGTTCAATCTTGCCCAGATCCAGTACATGGACATTGGTCTCTTCCAATGAAGTTAACCGCGCTTTTTGATCATCGCGCGCGGCGCCGGTCAGCATCGGGCTGACAATTAAATAAATCGGTTTGCCGGGATAGTCACGCTGAATATGATCAATCAGGCTGATCATGCGCAGTTGATATTCGTCGGTAACCGAGCCCTGCCAATAATCGTTGGTGCCGATGGCGATGGTAATCGCGTCCGGTTGGTAGCGCGCCACATCCCAGCGGCTGTCAATGTCATCAGCCAGGGTGCGCTGATAACGCTCAAGAATGGTCGGATTGGCCGGCTTTTCTTCACCGTATGAACGCCAGGCACCAATCCCCGACCAGGCAATAGTATGCAAATCCGCATTCAGTGCATCCGCCGCCAGCGCCGCGTAAGTTAATTGCTGATTGCTGGTTTCCGGCGCATAAGGGCAGGCCTGGCTTTCACCTTCTACACCATAACCGGCGGTAATGGAGTCACCCACCGCGAGCAAACGGCGTGCCGGTGCCGCCGGAGGTAACAATAGCTTTCCGTCGGTGTGTGGGTCAGAGGTAAAACGAGTCACTACCGAAAAAGATTCCGTCAAACGCGTCAGGCGCAGAAGGTGGACACCGGGCGCCAAGTCGGACGCGAGCGTGTAATACGCCTCACCGTCCTTAACCCATAAATCAGAAACAACACCATCCACATCCACTTCAAAACGGGTCTTGCCATTGCTGGCAATTGTGATGCCGGCCTCGGTGCCCTCAAAACGGAATTCCAATGCCGAGCCCGGCCAGGTAAAGGCTGCCTCACCCTCTTTAATTTGCTCGAAACGCCCAATCATTCGAACATTCTCGCCAGAAAAACCATCGGCAGAGACAGAGGAATTTGACGAGTGATGTGCACAACCCGTCACGGCATAAAGAATCAGAATTAACAACGCGCTTTTAAACATGGAAACCTCGATAGTAATTTATTTTTCTAGATGCGACCTTGCGGCTTGCTGGCCGCGAGGTGCCGTCAGGCGCGGGGAATGTAAACTGATAGAAAAGCAGTGGACAAGTTATTTAACAAAAAATATCTTGCCCATAGCCTATTTGAATACCAAGCTGATCCACTACAAGCTCAACTTGCTCACTTCACTTTTAATCGCATCGTGCTCAGCTTCCTGCCTACGCACCAGTTCCCGCCGTCGTTTGGCTTCTTCAAAGCGACGCTTTTCTTCATCTGTACCGGGAATCAGCGGCTCTACCGTAACCGGCTTGCCGTCGTCGTCCACGGCAACCATGGTGAAGTAACAACTGTTGGTATGACGCACCACTTTTGAACGAATATCTTCGGTAATCACCTTGATGCCTACTTCCATTGAGGTATTACCGGTGTAATTGACCGATGCAAGAAAGGTGACCAGCTCGCCGACATTAATAGCCTGCCGAAAAATTACCCGGTCCACCGACAAGGTCACCACGTAGCGCCCGGCGTAACGACTGGCACAAGCATAGGCAACCTTATCGAGCCAGGATAATAATTCGCCGCCGTGCACCTTGCCGGAAAAGTTCGCCATATTCGGGGTCATCAGCACACTCATGCTGAGGCGATGTTCATTGGATTCCATAACACAAACCTTTTTTGCCGTGAGTGCCGGTGTATTAGCAATTAACACACCATGCTGCTGACCGTGTTACCTGTCGGCAAACATTACGGCTTTTCCGCCCATTTTCCATTCACCTGGATGTAATGGCCCGCCTGGGTTTTTTCGATGGCTTTTTGCCCGGCCATGGCTTCCACATCACCCAAAGACAGATTGTTGTCTTTGGCGAGGCGCTGGTATTGTTCCCTCCGTGCGTTGTTGATCAGCTTGACGATTTCTGCCGCATCGCCGGTTGCTTTTACTACGCCGAGATAACCGTCCGGTTGTTCCCCCACCAGCCCCTGCTCTTTTGCCGTGCCGAGGTTGCTCATAGCCTGTTGCAGGTTCATGGCCATCAACGGTAACGACATGGCTAACAATAAGCTACATAGACCCAGTTTTGTTAAGGATATAAATTTCATCGTAAACTCCTTGCGCATGTCAGTAGGATTAAAACAAACCGCTGGAATCGCTGAACAGCTCATCCAATTGTTTGTCGACCTTGATATAAATTTCGTGCTCAATCTTGACGTTGAGATTGATGTTGATCGGTTCATTCGGCACCGCGACTTGCACCGTCGGCGTACACGCCGCCAGTGCCAGAAGCAAGGCCAAAAAACCACTGCGGGTAATGAACATAATATCGTCCTTTGTTGATCGTAATGGTTAACGGGCGGATCGTTTTTGTAGATGTTCCTGCAAACGCTTTTTTACTAAATCGCTGATCTGGTTACTCAACTGAATGCTGGCGATCATCGCCGGCAAATCTTCTTCCAGGTTGATATTGAAATGAACCGGCCGGCCATTTTCCAGGGCCGGGTTCCTGCCTTCCAGACGCAGGGCTAACAGGAGCTTGCCGTCTTCATCATAACTGACTTCACTGGCCAGCACAGTGTAATGGAAATCTTCGAGGGCATCGGTGATCAACTTCATGCTGGGCTGGGATTTGGCCAGCGCTTCCGCACGCTCGGAATGCAGTTGCAATTGCCCGCCCGGCGGACGGGCAGCCACCACGCCGTTCGGTACGCTCACGCCCTTGGCGGTAATCTCGATCGGTACTGTGCCTGAGATTCGGCCACTGCCGGAGAGTTCAGAGGAAGGATGCTGCTGCAACAACAAACCCAGGTCAATATTGTCCAGTGTTAATACCAGGGATTGTTTGTCTTTGGACAGATCGAAAATTTGCGTCGGTGTGGTCACGCTGCCACCGATAACATCGGCGTAAACATCCTGCACCATCAGTTTTCCTTCGGTGGGATTTTCCCACCCCGCTTCATACATGCCGGCTGCTCTGAGCGGACCAAAAATAAAACCTTTATTTATTTGTTTAACCTGCAATGCCTCTGTTGCCAAAGTGAATACCTTCGGTCCGGCAGATAAGGATAAGTTAGTGGTTAAACCTTGAAACAGAATCGTGTCATAGATGCCGGAAATATCGTTCAACATCAATGTCGCTACGCCTTTTTTTAATGACTGTTTATTGAGGTCGAAAGTAACCTTGCCTTCGCCTTTTACCTTACCTTGGGTCAGTGATAATAAGGGCGGCCACGCCCGGGCAACATCTGCAAACGGATTTCCTGCCAATAAAAAACTATCGTGTAATTGCCAATCAGCTTGCAGCTCGTCGGCATTGAGTTTCACCGCATGGGATACTACCAGTGAATTGTTAACCGTAAGCTCACCACGCGCCGTCATGTTTTTCATGCTTCCCTGGAGGCCTCCTCGCCACTGCCAGGGTTTGGTATGTAACTGTGGGTGTTGCAGTTGTGCGATATTCAATTGCGCAGCGGCATCGATATGCAAGTTGTCCCAATCTACTGCATCGCCATCCCAAACGCCGGACACGGCCAGGTTATCCAGGACCAATTTTGTCGAGCGAGCATCAAGCGACCAGGCGTTCGCGTGCAAGTCACCCTGCACGCGCGAAGGCGCTTGGGCGCGCAGGGTAAATTGATTGTCTTGCCACTCTGCCGCACCACGCCAGGACAAGTTCACATCACTGATTTGCACATCTGGCAGCGCATGGAATTGCGCAAGCTGTGCATCCAGTTGGACATCGGGTACAAGCAAGGATTTATCAACCGCATTGATCGACGCACGCACATCGGCATTCGCCTGGAATTTACCTTGCGTGCGGATAACAAGCTGCACCGGCAAATCGCTAAAGCTGATCGCATCAGCCCGGGATGCCAAGCGGATATCCACCCGCTCCATATCAATCCCCAGGGATTGCCACGCCGTCGGCAACACCGGCTCAGATACCGTCACATCGGCAGACAGTTCATAGGCCTGCAATGCGCCTTCCTCAGCGTTAATGCGCAACGCTGCCTTGCCGGAAAAGGTACCGATATTTTGCACCGCGACAGGTGATGCCATATCCATATCCAGCTCAGCCTCACCATGCAAAAGTTTATGCCAGGGTAAGGTGTCGTGTTGCACTAATGGCTCAACAGCTACTTCCCATCGCGCGCGAATGGTGGTGGGTTGGTTCAGCGCTTGAGCCCATTGGCGGTCCAGGCTGATATGCCAATCGGCGAGTGCCTCCAATAACCAGGGGGCTGGATAGTGGGCTTGGGCATTGATTTCACCGGACCAGAGCAAGGCGCCAGCCTGATGCAATTGTGTTGTCAGCTCAGCGTGAAGATCATCTTCGGCGGTGACCTGCAGGGTTAATGCGGGCAATTGTTTGTTTAACCGATAATCGACGCTGACATCGATGTACTGCGAGCGCAGCTCGGCTCCCGGTGAAAATTGTCCGTGCAAACTGAGTTTTTCTTCCGTCTGTTGAGCATCAAGTTTACCTGTCAGAAAACATTCACCGGACGGACACGGCAGGGTTAATTGAGCGCGATGAACATGGAGTGTGTCAGGCAAAAAATCCGGTATCGACCAATCCTCGGGTAGCGCAAAACCTGAAGTCGCGGAAGAGATTTCGTCTTTCTGTATGGCGTGCCAATGCAGCCGGGCAACATCAATAGATAGTAACTGTGGGCTGAATACACCCAACCAATTCCACGTAATACGAACATCTGCCGCATTCACCTGATGGCTGGTGCTGACGGCACTGGTGTCCGCCGTCATGTCGGGCGTGTAATAAAAAGCAAGGTCGGAAAAATGGGCCGAGGATAAACGGATTTTTTCAATACGATAATCGAGCGACTGTACACCCATGTCCGCGATCAGCCGATTGATTTGCCGGAAAGCCACCAACCCGACAAGCGTCAGCAATAGCGCACCGAAGGTCAGTACGGCGAGGATTTTTTGCACCAGGGATTTCATCACAGATCTGTCTTCTCAGGGCTTTTTCACACCACGACTGAGTCAGCGGAATATGAAAATAGGATCTGCAAATAGTCAGGCAGTTCAATCGCTATTGCAATGCCTTGCGGCATTGATTTAATCCCTGTTGCAGCCAGGTGACCAGGTCATCCGCCGGCAGGGGTCGCGAAAAATAAAAACCCTGCACCTGGTCGACACCCAATTCACTCAGCACCAGAAAGTCTTCCAGGGTTTCCACCCCTTCCGCCACAGTAGACAGTTTGAGGTTTCGTGCCAGGTCAACCGTGCTGGCCAGGATGGTTCGCTGCTGGGGCCGGGAGGCAACACGATCCACCAGAGAGCGATCCAGTTTTAATTCCGTTGCCGGCACACGCGATAGTTGTTGCGCGTTGGCGAACCCGGTGCCGTAATCGTCGATGGCAATATTGAAACCTTTCAGGCGCAAACGCGCCAGGGTTTGAATTGCGCAGGCCAGTTCGCCCAGCAATGCATTTTCGGTCACTTCGAGGGTCAGGTCAGACGGATGAATGCCATGGTCGGCCGCCAGTTGCGTCATCCAATCGGCCATGTGGGGATCAGCTAACGACAGCGGCGATAAATTAAACGCGAGATGAAAACCCAGGCCATGCTGCTGCCATACCTGTTTTTGTTTTAATGCTTTCAGTAACAGGTGACGCGTCAACACATCGATGATGCCGTGACGTTCGGCCAGGGGAATAAAATAACCGGGCGAGATAAAACCTTTTTCGGGATGGTGCCAACGGGCTAATGCTTCAACGCCACGCAATAATAAACCTTGCACCGTTAACTTGGGTTGATAAGCCAGACTTAACTCGTTGCGCTCCAGCGCCTGGCTTAATTCAACAGCCGTTACTTCGGGTAGCGCCGTGTCCTGCACCGCTGTTGGCTGAATACGGTTATCCTGCAAGAAACGCAACAGGCTGCATTTCAATAACTCAACTTGCATGGGTTTATGAAAGGTGCCCAGTACATATAAACCATCGGCTTCCGCCATGGTGCCAACACTGGAGATTAACACGGGATCTTTTGAGCTGAGGATGATTACACTTTTGGCCAGCTGTTGCTGCGCAATCGAGCGCAGCAATTCAACGCCGTCCATCACCGGCATCTCCAGGTCAATGACCACCACATCCACCTGTTGCTGCTGCAACACGCGCAATGCATCGGCACCATCGACCGCGCCGAGAATCGCCGCCACACCCAATTGTTGTGCGAGACCCTGTGCATGTTGCCGTTGCACATTGCTGTCATCAACTACCAGCAAACGAATGTCTTGTATGCGCTCTATCATCGTCAGGTCTCCAGCACGCCAGGAATTTTCGACAGCGGTAGAATATCTTTGGCAGCACCCATGTTAATGGCTTCTTTAGGCATACCGAACACCACGCAGGTTGCTTCATCCTGCGCGACGGTACGCGCACCGGCATTGCGTAATTCCAACAGTCCGCGGGCGCCGTCGTCGCCCATGCCGGTCAATAACACGCCCGTGGCATTGCGTCCCGCCGCGCGGGCCGCAGAACGAAACAGCACATCCACCGAAGGACAATGGCGATTCACCGCCGGCCCGCGAAACACTTTGGTGATGTATTGTGCCCCGGAACGCTGCACTTCCATATGAAAACCACCCGGCGCAATCAAGACGCGACCGGCAATCAAACGATCACCGCTCTCCGCTTCTTTCACCTCGACATCGCATAAGCCATCGAGGCGGCGCGCGAAAGCCGCGGTAAATTTTTCCGGCATGTGTTGCACCACCGCAATACCAGGACAGGTGCGCGGAATCGCGGAGAGTATTTGCTCAAGCGCCTGGGTGCCACCAGTGGATGTGCCGATCACACTGATCCTGTCGGTGGTGGCCGTCATCTTTACCAGATCAACGGTGGCCGGTGCGGGTGACGCCGGCACCGAATCGTTGCGCCAGCGTGCAATGCGCGCACTGGCAGCACCACGAACCAATTGCCATAACCGTTGCTTGGTTTCCAATAAAAAATCTTTCACGCCCAACTGTGGTTTGGTGACCACATCGATAGCACCGGCGGATAGCGCTTGCAATGACAGCTCCGCGCCTTTTTCTGCCAACGACGAACAAATAATAACCGGTGTCGGTTTCTCAGCCATCAACTTACGCAAAAATGTCAGACCATCCATGCGCGGCATTTCGATATCCAGCACAATCACATCCGGCCAACGCTTCTGCATTTGCATCTGCGCAAAAATAGGATCAGACGCTGTGGCATAGACGTTGATGTCCGGCGCCTCATTCAGGACCGCCGTTAACACTTGCCGCACTACCGCAGAATCATCGACAACCAATACCGCTATTGCCATAACACTTCACCAGACCACTGTTTGAGAAGGCTTCTATGCACGATTCAGGCTCTGTTTGCCGGGCGGCTGTCGTAATGTTTCAGGTGAATCTCCCCGGTTTGCATATACAAGGTCAGCGAACGCGATACCGTACCGCCCACATCGATCTTCTGCACCGCCAACCGTTCCCGTGCAAGCCAGTGGCGGGCGTATTCAATATTGTTTTCACCAATCGCCGACGGACCGGACAGGGTAAACATATCGCCGCCGCCAAATAAACCGATAACAAAATGGCGCATCTCCCCGTAACGCAACATGGATCGCTTCATTGCAAACAACGCATGTTCCGCATAACGACAATCCGGGGCAGTCGTTCGGCTGCGAACCGGCGGTTGTGGTAACAGAAAATGGCACATGCCGCCCAGTTTCAGTGCCGGATGCCAGGCTGTGAGCGCAACGCAGGAACCCAGTACCGTATGCAAACGGCTGTAGCCGGTGCCGAAATACCAGTCGCCCGGGTGAATGCTTAACAGTTTATCCGCAGGCATAGGTCGTATCCTTGGGTGATGTCGGTTGCACGTGTAACGCCCGACACCAGCCCATCATTTATTCGTTTCCGATACTATTTTGCCCGCCGGTAGATCGCCGGACGGACCGGCACAAAGCGTTCGGTAATACCGTGCAAGCTTTCCGAGTGGCCGACGAACAATACACCCTCGGGTTTTAACTTGCCGGCAATACGTTCGAGCACTTTCTGTTTGGTGTCGTTTTCAAAATAGATCAACACATTGCGTAAAAAAATTAAATCGAACTGACCGATATCAGCAAATTCCTGATGAAGGTTCAGCGTAAAAAAATCAACCCGCTCGCGCAGTTCTGCTACCACCCGTATATTGCCCGCTTCCGGACCAATGCCCTTGCGGCAGAAGCGCCGCAGGTAGCCTTCGGGAATACTGCGTGCACGCATCTCCGGGTATATGCCGGTACGCGCATGGCCGATCACAGTTGCGTTGACGTCGGAGCACAATAATTCCCACTCTGTCGGACACCGGTCGCGCAACACCATCGCGATACTATAAGGCTCCTCACCGGTAGAGGCCGCGGCACTCCAGACGCGAAAGGTTTCACCCCGGCGACAGTGGGGTAACAGCTCATCGCGTAAATAATCAAAATGTTTTGGCTCGCGAAAAAAATAGGTTTCGTTGGTCGTTATCAGCTCCAGCGCCTTGTTTAATTCTTCGCGGCCTTGGGGGCTGATGATGAAACGATAATACTCTTCGAAGCACTCCATCTGGCAAGCTTGCAACCGCTTCCATAAGCGATTACTCAGCAAAGCCTTTTTTTGCACCGGCAGATGAATACCCAAACGTTGGAAGATCAACTGCTGAAATAAAAAAAACTCCTTGTCATTAGGTATTTGGTTCATAGGTCGCGCACAGCCACTACATCAATCAAAGCGAACAAAGTTTTTATCAAGTTCATCATTACTCAGGGATGACTTTTTGTGTGCAGCGGAAGGCCGAGCGGCCTCGCCGGCATATTCACGACGCGGTGCCAACGGCTGGTAATTGCTGCCCTTATTGTCATTGGCAAGGCGGAAATAGGTCATCGATTCCTGTAAGCGCAATGCTTGCGCGCTCATCTCTTCGGCGGTGGAACTCAACTCTTCCGATGCGGCGGCATTCTGCTGCATGGTTTGGCTGACCTGGCCAATCGCGCCGTTGATCTGATTCACACCGGAGGTTTGCTCTGACGATGCAGCGGCAATTTCCTGCACCAGGTCTGCCGTCTTGCGAATGGACGGAACCATTTCCTGCAATAAGTTGCCAGCCAGATCAGCGCGCTTGACGCTCTCGGTCGCCAGCGCGCCGATTTCCTGGGCAGCGACCTGACTGCGCTCAGCGAGTTTGCGCACCTCCGATGCCACAACGGCAAAGCCGCGCCCGTGTTCACCGGCACGCCCCGCTTCAATGGCCGCGTTCAGCGCGAGCAAATTGGTTTGGTAAGCGATGTCGTCAATCACGCTGATACGTTCGGCAATTTTCTGCATGGCGTCGACGGTGGCGGCCACCGCTTCACCGCCACTGACCGCATCCTTGGCTGCCTTTTGGGCAATACCATCGGTAACACTCGCGTTTTCATTATTCTGCGCAATAGACGCCGACATTTCTTCCATAGAGGCAGAAGTTTCCTCCACACTGGCGGCCTGTACCGACGCACCTTTTGCCAAGGACTGGGCAGTTGCGTTGACTTCTTCCGATGCAGAGGACAGTGCATCCGCTGAACTGCGCACTTCTGCAATAATTTGTGAAAGTTGTTGGCGCATCTGCGCGATAGTCGCCAGCAACGACGTTTTGTCATTGTGCTTTAACTGGATATCTACCGCCAGGTTACCCTGCGCCACTTCGCTGACCACGTCAGCGGTATAGGCAGGTTCACCGCCGAGCATGCGGAACAGGTCATGGAAGATCAGGATCATGATGCTGAGGATAACCAACGAGGCCACGACAATAATGATGATCATCTCGCGAAAGGCCTCGTTGTAGAGCGCCTCAACATGGCTATCGGTTTCTTTGATAAACGCTGCAAAATTGGTGGACATGGTTTCAGCCAGCTCCAACATATGCTGACTGGCAGAACGATCCATTCCCGCGACCAGCTTATCGACTTTTTTTCCGGCTTCGGGGTCAGCATGGTCAAAACTTTTTAGCGCTTCGCGGTAGTTAGCCCCCATCTCCCGGTGATCGTTAAGCAATACCTCGAAGGCAGCGTAGTCCTGATTTTCTTCCTTTTGCCGGCGGATACCGCTTTGCAAATAATCCTGCACGGCTTTTTCCTGCTCGGTGAAGCTCTGGTAATAACGGTCATACAGGGCTTCATCGTTGCCGCGCAATAAAATATTTTTCCATTCCTGCACCTGCATACGGAAGCTGACACTGGCTTTTTCCACATCGGCCAGCGCATCGGAACGCCGCTGAATCTTGATCAGGCTGTTATCCACAATGGCGTTGTAGGCTTGCATCTGGCTGATAGCGGCTAAACCCAGCCCCAACAATCCGGCGACGATCAACGCGCTGAGTACGATAATCTTCAGCTTTAAAGAAAGGTTGCGTAACATGATGTTCTCCCTCGATTAACCGCTACTGTAATTGCGCTTCGACCAGGTGCGCCAATTCTCTGATAGAAAGTGTGTTATCTGCATTCAACAACACAATAAATTGCTCGCCTTGTTTGGCAATGCCCAGAATAAATTCCGCACGAATATTGGCGCCGAATGAGGGCGCATCTTCAATGCTGGTTTCATCCAGTTCGATCACCTCGCTTACTGCATCTGCCAGCAAACCCAACACATGGTTTTGCTCCTGGCTTTTCAGCTCCACCACAATGATGCAGGTTCGCCGCTGGACGCTGATCGGCTTTCTGCCAAGGCGCACGGCGAGATCAATCACCGGCACCACCTCTCCGCGCAGGTTAATCACGCCGCGCAGAAAGTTCGGCATCAGCGGGATTTCTGTGATCCCGCCGTATTCGATAATTTCGCGCGTCTGTGACAATTCCAGGCCGTAATGCTCATGGCCGATGCGAAACGTAAGGAATTGTTTGGTCACAGCACTTGCGCTGTTTTTTTTCTGCCTCTGTAAGTCATTCATCATTAAAACCCTGCATATCTGTTGCCGCTGCCCGCATTAATGGCTGCCGGCAGGACCCAGCGACAATGAGCTGTTACGCCGGTGTTCAACATTCACGGCAAAACCGATCAGCTGCGGCACATCAAGGATCAATGCAACCGCTCCGGTGCCTAATAAACTGGAACCGCCGATACCTTTCAGCGCGTTGAATATCGGCCCCATGGGTTTTACCACCGTTTGAATTTCACCGTGCAGGTCATCCACTACAATACCCGCGCGGCTCTCACCAAATTGCACGACCACCAGCTTTTCGCGCTGGTTATCTTCTTTTGCTAGATGAAATAATTCCGACAAGCGAATATAAGGCACCTGTTCACCGCGCAGATTGACGCAGTGTTGGCCTTCCACCTGAGGAAGTGATGGCAGATCCACGCATTCAAGAATCGTATTTTGCGGCACAATAAAATCGATGCCGCCGGCATCGACATGAAAGCCATCAATAATCGCCAGGGTTAACGGCAAGCGAATGGTGAAGCGCGTCCCCACACCCAACTCGCTGTCAATCTCAATACCACCTTGCAAGGCTTCAATGTTGCGCTTGACCACATCCATCCCGACGCCGCGACCGGACAGGTTGGTGACCTGCTCTGCCGTCGACAAACCGGGATGGAAAATCAACTGATAAAGCTCGTGGACGGTGAGCGTGTCTGCTTCTTCAATCACGCCATTCGCAATCGCTTTGCGGCGAATTTTTTCCAGATCCAGGCCGCCGCCGTCATCGGCGATGCGAATAACAATATTGCCGGCATCATGATAGGCCGAGAGTGAAATCACACCGGTATCCGGTTTGTGGCGTTCGCGCCGCAGCGCAATCGGCTCGATACCATGATCCATGGCATTGCGCACAATATGCGTCAGGGGATCGGTGAGTTTTTCAACCATGGAACGATCCAATTCCGTCTCGGCGCCGCTGATGTCGAGCTGAATATCCTTACCCAATTCTTTAGCAGTATCACGCACCACACGCTTGAATCGTTGAAACGTATCGCCGATGGGTACCATGCGCAATGTCAAAGCCGCATCGCGAATCTGTTCGGTAAAATTGCCCATGGCATTAACGGCTTCAATCAAACTGTTGCTGCCCAGCTTTCCGGCAAGCAGATCCACGCGCTGCCGGTTGATCACCAGCTCACCGATCAGGTTAATCAGATGATCCAGGCGTTCGGCGTCTACCCGGATAAATTTATTTTCCTGGCTGCCGGCTTTTTCCGCGTTTTTTTTCTGCTTATCCAATGCCGCATTGACCAGCGCCGGCGACACCACCTGGTCGCGCACCAGAATATCCCCCAGCAAGGCCACCGGTTCCAGCTCCTTCGCCTGTTGCTTTTGGGTGGATAACGCCTGCTCCAGTTCCTGATAGGTAATAGCATGGCTCTTTACCAGGATTTCACCGAGGCGGTGAGTGTTCTCCGGCAAGCTTTTGATCAGGTTGATGTAAGCATCTGTATGACTGCGCGGCGGAATAATCTGGATGTTGGAATCTTCACGCACAAACATAAATGCGCTTTCAATGGTTTCCTGATTTGCGTCGCTGTTTAAGGTGATTTCAAAACCGAGGTATAGGGCTTCCGGATCAAAGTGATCAATCGACGGCAAATGATCCGTCAAGGTGGTGATATGGGTTACCTCACCCAGCGTGCGCAGGTAGCGCAGGATAGACAATGGGTCCATACCGTTGCGCAATAAGTCAGGACCGAGACGCACTGAAATATGCCAGGCGTTTTTATCGTAAGTTGTTACGGATTCAGAAACTGATTGGGTTGATACGGTTACCGTCGGACTGTGTTTCACTGCATCATCCAGCCAGGGTTCAAGCGCCGCCACTAACGCCTGGCCTTTGGCAAGGCAAGCTGCGTCGCTGTCGCGCTGGTTCATCACATCATCCACCAGGGTCGCGATGTGATCGCGGCAGGGTAGCAACACGCTCAGAAGATCGGTGTTGATGCTTACTTTGCCGTCGCGCGCGCGGTCCAGCACATTTTCAACGATATGGGTAAAGCTGACGATATTATCCAGGCCAAACAAACCGGCCGAGCCTTTAATGGTATGGGCCGCACGAAACACCGCGTTCAATGTTTCGGCATCCGCATTTCCCTCCTCCATGCTCAGCAGGCCGGACTCCATGGAGTGCAGCAGCTCCTCTGCTTCCGCAAAAAAAGTTTGTAAAGCTCCATCGAGATTCATGGTCGGGTTCCGTTGGTCAGCCGCCAGGCCGACAGGTTATACATCAAAGGAAAAATAACCATTCAGGTCGAGCACCTGGAAAATTTGCTCGACGTCCTCATTCATCCGCGCGATATAAACAACAACTGAACGTTCCGCCAGGGTCTTTTGCAGCAACAGCAAGATCTGCAAACCGGCGGTATCTATTTCGGTAACGGCTTGTAAATCCAGCACAACCTTGGCAGGTAAACTGGCGTGATCTGCAAACAGTTCCTGTTTAAGTTGCGCGGCGTTGTAGATCGTCATCTCACCAGCCAGTTTGATCAGCGTATGGTCTTTATTTTTTTTGCGGCTGATATTCATGATCAGATCAACATCGACACAGCCTGCAACATTTGTTCAGGCTTGAAGGGTTTCACGACCCAGGCTTTAGCACCGGCGGCCTGGCCTTCTTTTTTCTTTTCGTCTGAGCCTTCGGTTGTCAACATAATCACCGGGGTAAATTTGTAGTTAGCTTTCTGTTTCATTTCTTTCACAAAACTGATGCCATCCATATTCGGCATATTAACGTCAGAGATAACCAGATTAACTTTTTGCCCGTCCAGTTTAGTGAGAGCGTCTTTACCATCAACAGCTTCAATCACACTGTAGCCGGCACTCTTCAACGTAATGCTGACGACTTGGCGGATGCTGGCAGAGTCATCGACGACCAGGATCGTTTTCGACATGTATAACTCCTAGAAAAAAGTGATTTGTGATTCTTCGGGCTTCTTGACGTTGTCCCGTCCCTGATGGACGGCAACCTGTTCGAGGGTGGTGTAGGATTTGCGCACGGCATCCAGCCAGGCTTTTACATCAATAGTGTTGATACGTTCACCGCGCGCCAGACTGGCTTGCTGCTCGCCCAGCATGGCGACAAATTTTTCCATATCCGCCGTAACATGGCTCAAAATCTGGTTGACGCGATCCTGGAATTGCAGGTTGACCATGACCTCTTCCACATTGTGTTGCACCACGGCACTTTCTTCTTCCAGTGCGCGGGCCGAATCCATAATGCGTTCACCGGAATGGCGGAACTGATTTAATACTTCCTGCACCGCACTTTCAGATTGCGCTAAACGCGCATCGTCCTGCTTGGCAAATTCTGCGGTGCGGTCGAGGGTTTTTTGCAATGTTGCGTTGGCTTGTTCGATGCGTTTACCAATACGCGAACCGGTCTCACCGGAGCGGCTCGACAGCGTGCGAACTTCGTCGGCGACCACCGCAAAACCCCGCCCGTATTCACCGGCACGGGCTGCTTCAATGGCCGCATTCAGCGCAAGCAAATTCGTTTGCGATGCAATGCCGGCAACCTCGGAGCCCATGCTGCGTAATTCATCGGTAATCTTTGACAGTTCGGTAATTTCGCGCAGTAATTCATCGCGATGTTGAATAGCCTTACTCAGGGTTTGCAGCATTTGTCCCAGTTCGCTGTCGGCAAACTGAATCACACCACCCAGTCCGCCCTGGCCTTGCATATCACCGGCGGTAGCACGGGACGCGCCTACGGCATTTTGTAAACGTTCGTGAATACCGGAAAAACGATTGACCAGTTCATTCACGCTCTCTTCCAGTTGATGCTTGGCCAGGTCAGTCTGACGACGCCACAGCGGTAACAATTCCTGTAATAACTGCTGATAGTTGTTGTTCACCAAGGTCAGCCGCGTGATCTGTTCACGCTCGGCGTGTTGTACGGCCAACTGCTGTTCTGCCTGTTGTCGTGCCTGCAGTTGCGCGCGCGCCAGCACAACACCAAGGGCACCTGAAGCCAGGGCTACCAGGCTCACCAGCCAACGCCACCCCTGGGATTCAATGGCAGTAAACGCGATAACGATAACCAACAGCGCCAATAACACAGGCACACCGGCAGACATCAGTAAGAGGTTGTTCGAGTCAGTAGACCCAAAAGCATTTTTGTGACGGGAGAAATCCGAATCCATACCCAGGCTACTCAGTCCAACACACGTAGTTACTGTGCTGCGTGCAGCACTTCGGCCCCACCGTCGGTCGGGGGTTCTTAACTTATAGACGCGGTTTAAATAAGTGTCAAAGAAATGGCGGTGAAATACTGGTGGTGCGGAATCGGGAGTGGATACATAACTCGGAAAAGAAAATCCCGGTTGCACAGGGCAACCGGGATACCAGCCATCAACCGGTGTTGCGCATGCCCGCCGCAATACCCGCCATGGTGACTTTCAAGGCACGTTCCAGATCGGGGCTGATGGCATCGCTGCTGCGATGGCGCTTCAGCAACTCGGCCTGCAAGTAGTTGAGCGGATCAACGTAGGGCTTGCGCACACTGAGTGATTGGCGCAAGAGTGGTTCATCGCTGAGCAGATCTTTTTGTTGCTTAATGCGATTCATCAGCACTTCCAGTGCCGCCAGGTCCGCGCGCAACTGTTGGCCCAGGCCGTGATATTCCGCCGGCACCAGTTGCTGTTCGTAATAGGCGCAGATCGGACCGTCGGCCTTACCGATCACCATTTCCAACAGATCGAGGAAGCTGGAGAAGAACGGCCAGTTGCTGACCATATCCGCGAGGATCGCGGGATGTTCATTCAACGCGTACTCCAGCGCCTGGCGTGTGCCTAACCACGCCGGCAGGTTTAACCGTACTTGCGTCCAGGCGAAAACCCAGGGAATCGCGCGCAGGCTTTCCACACCGCCGGTCGCTTTACGCTTGGCCGGGCGGCTACCCAGGGCCAGCAAGCCCAGCTCCTGTTCCGGTGTCAGGCTGCGGAAGTAAGGCACAAAGTGCGGATGACCGCGCACCACACTGCGGTAGGCCTCCAGGCTCTTGAACGCCATGCGTTCGATCATGTCGCGCCATTCCTGGGCCGGGGCCGCGTGGGGCGACAAGGTTGAGCGCAAGGTTGCCGCTACATAAATAGACAAATTATTGAATGCCTGGCGAGGCAAGCCAAATTTGTAGCGGATCATCTCGCCCTGTTCGGTCACGCGGATCTTGCCTTTGACCGAACCCGGTGGCTGGGACGCCATGGCTTTTTCAACCGGGCCGCCGCCACGGCCGATGGTGCCGCCACGACCGTGGAAGAGCACCAGTTTGGTTTCGTATTTCTCGGCCAGGGCCACCAGTTTTTCCTGGGCCTTGTATTGCGCCCAGGTTGCGGACAATTTGCCCGCGTCTTTGGCGGAGTCGGAATAACCGATCATGACGGTTTGCTTGTTGCCGCAATACTCGCGGTACCAGGGCAACTGCCAGAGTTTTTCCATCACCACCGGCGCGCGGTCGAGGTCGTCGAGGGTTTCAAACAGCGGCACAATCGGCATGGCCCATTGCATACCGCACTCTTTTAACAGCAGCGCCACGACCAGGACATCCGATGGCTGCTGGGCCATTGAGATAACGTAATGAGACAGGATTTCCTCGGGTTCATTGGCCACTACACGGCAGGTGGCGAGTACCTCGGCAGTTTCGTCGCTCATCGGCCATTTGGCTGGCAATAACGGGCGCTTGCTGGTCAGCTGCTCCAACAAGAATGCCTGACGTTGCTCTTCCGACCATTCGCGGTAGCTGCCCAGGTCCAGGTACTGCGTCAGTTCATCAATCGCTTTTACGTGACGCTCACCGTCCTGACGGATATCCAGTGGTACCAGGTTGATACCAAAGGCATGGATGCGGCGGATGGTGTCCATCACCGGGCCGTTGGCGATGTGCGGCAGACCCACCTCATTCAATGAGCGATAGCACAGCATCAGGGGTTCGAGCAGGTCATTGCGGCTGACGATCAGGTCTTCCGGCGCTTCTACCAGGCGCCCCTGGAAGCGTGCCTGTGCCCAATCGCCGGTGGCGAGGATGCGCTTGCGCAGGTCGGCCATCAGGTCGCGGTAAGGTGTCACACTGTCGGGATACAGTGCACGCAACTCGTCATTCGCCTCGTACATACTCAGGTCGCCGCCCAGGCTCTGGGTATCGCGCGCGTACAGCTCGGCGGCCATGGAACGACCCAGCAGCAAGACCTGGCGGGTGACTTTATGAGTGACATTGGGATTGCCGTCGCGGTCGCCGCCCATCCAGGAATAAAACCGGAAGGGTTGTAAATCCGTCGGCAGGCATTGGCCCAGGTGGCGACAGCAGAGGCGGTCCAGGTGACGGACGAAGTCCGGCACAGCCTGCCACAGGCTGTTTTCGATCACCGCAAAGCCCCATTTGGCTTCGTCGATAGCGGTGGGACGCTCGGTACGGATTTCGTCGGTGCTCCAGATTTCCTCCACCAGGCGGTGCAGGCGGCCGCGCAACTTATCCTGTTCAAAGGTCAGCAGGTTGCCACGCTGGCGGTCGGCCAGGGTGTTGACGATCTGGTCATATTTGCGGATCAGGGTACGGCGGGTGACTTCGGTAGGGTGAGCGGTGAGTACGAGTTCAATACGCAGATCGCGGATAACCTCGGAAAGACGCTCTTTACCATGGCTATCGGCAAACTCCAGCAGCATCGCCTTGAGGCTGTCTTCGCGCTCGGATTCGGCGCTGGAAAAATACTCCAGGTCCGCAATATTGGCCAGGTTCAGGAACTGGTTAAAACCGCGCACAATCGGCAGGATATCTTTATCGTCCAGCTCGCCCAGCATGGTTACCAGCGGTGCGGAATCACCGTTTTGTGCACTGTTAATCGCCTTACCCAACTGGCGGATGCTCTCGACCTTGGCAAAGACTTCCGGCCCCTCGTGGTCATGAATGGTTTCGCCCAGTAATTCGCCCAACAGGCGCACATTCTCGCGCAGGGTTTCTGGCAGCTTTGACATCGGGTCCCCCCAAGGAATCTATGTGAAACAACAGCCGACCGCTTTTTAGCGACGCAATGAGGCGGCTATTCTACGTCATGAAGGTAAAAATGTGACCCGGTTAAATCGAATAAAAACCGGCGGAGGGCCCAGCGCTCCCGTAGGTCGGATTAGCCCAGCGTAATCCGACACCCAGCTCGCCATATACACAACCACTAAAACACCATCGGATACACCAACAACACAAAATGCAAACTGTTTACCGCCACATGCGCCAGCACCGCCGTCTCAACGCGCCCGCTTTGTCGATATGCCCAGGCATATGCGACGCCCGCCGCTAAAATAACCGCAAAGGGTCGCCACAGGTCCGCGTGGATCGGCACCACATGGGCCAACGCAAACAACGCACCCACAACCCATAAAATCCACCAGGCGTTACCCCATCGCTGCTCTAGCGGGCGCTGGAAAAAGGTGCGGAAGAATGCTTCCTCCGGCATCACCGTGAACAAGGTGTTCAGCAGAATAAACAGCGGCGCCCACCAGAGCCATTTCACATCCACTGCAACACCCAGCAGGCCGGCAAATAACAACACCGCCAGTGCAGGCAACAACCAGTGTGGCCAGCGCAGCGTTAACCTGCCCACTTCACGCCACGACCGGCAACGGGGCGCGAGCCAGGCCAGCACCAGCAAACCCGCTATCGGTTTTGCCAGACTCACCCGCAAACCGTAAGGCGTGACGCCGTCGCTGATCAGCGCCGGTTCAATCAAGGTGATGCGCGCGAACCCCGGCAGCACACCCAGGCCCAACGCAAATAAATAGACGGCCAGGAGCAACAGCATCCACACCGGTGGGTGCGTCCTGCGCTGGACCAGATAACAAGCCACCAACGCTATGCTTATCCACAGCAGTGCCAGTGGTGTTAATAGATGTGCGGGCAACGCCAGAATGACAGCCGTCAGCAACAACCAGAGCCACAGCGGCTGGCGATAAAACCGCCAGGGCGCCCACACGGCAATGAACGCAAACGCCATGGCAACACAGGTGAGATAGGTGAACCAAACAGACATGCCGGGAATCCTTGTCGGTGTGCAGAAAGTCGGCGGAATGATCAAGTAAAGGTCGCTGTTGATCAAGTCATCAACAACGATTATCCACAGAAGCTGTGAATAAACTTGTGCATGAACTTTTGGTAACTGCATCACAGTGAGTACTGGTGCGGGTTGGCCTCAGGTGTTTATTTGCTGGACAGCAGCTGCACCATTACTTGCGGGAAAACGCTCAGGGATATGCGGTAAAACCACCCAATTTTTGTTCCAACCTTTTATCCCAGGATGGTGGCCCGGCAAGCATCTTTGCCAGGAAATCTACTGAGGCACGCACCTTTCCGGACAGCTGGCGCGTCGAGGGGTAGATAGCATAGATAGCGGTAGCTTCAAATTCGTAGCCCGGCAGCACCCGCACCAATTCGCCGGATAATAATGCATCCGCAATAGAGAAGGTTGCGCCTAACGCAATGCCCGCTCCGCGCTTGGCAGCTTCGGTTAAGGCTTCGCCGTTGTTGCTGATCAGGGATCCCTTGGGCGAGAAGGTGACCGGCCCCTCCGGGCCAACCAAGCTCCACTGATGCGACCTTTCCAGTGCGGTAAAAATCAGACACTCATGATGCTCAAGATCAGCGGCGCATAAAGGCTCACCGTGCCGGGTAATATAATCCGGACTGGCAACCAGCAAACGTCGATTTGCACACAATCGACGGGCAATCAAACGGGAGTCATTAAGCGCCCCTATTCTGATGGCCATATCCACGCCCTCATCAATTAAATCCACATATTGATCACTCAAGGTCAATTCGACGGACATAGCCGGATAAGCCTCGCGCAGCGCAGGTAACAGTGGAGCAATGTGCTGCCGTCCAAACACCACCGGCACATTCAAGCGCAACAATCCCTGTGGCTGAAGCCCATCGGCAGAGGCTTCGATTTCTGCTTCCTCCAGATCCTTCAATATCTGCACCACCCGTTCATAAAACAGGGCGCCGGTTTCGGTCAGCGATAGGCGGCGCGTGGAGCGTTGCAAAAGACGCACGCCTAACTGTTCTTCAAGACGAGAAATCACCCGGCTGACGCCGGAGGCGGTCAGCGCATTATCCGCTGCCGCACGCACAAAATTTCCATGTTTGACGACGCTGGCAAAAACAGCGAGAGCATGGGTTTCCAATGGCATGTGAGGCTCCTGCAACGTCAGTTAACGATGAGATTGTGGCTTAAGAATCCCCTACATGCTATGAAACATGTAAGCACTATTTCATGGGACGAATGGCATCGTGATAAATCTTCGAGGCATCATCCGCTGATAGCTCCAGATCTGCTGCATAAAATGTCGGGTCATCCGGCAGTATCAGATTTATTCCCCGGCCAATATCCATCGAGACCATCAACATCTCCGCGTGTAATTCCAGTAAGTGTCCACCGGTAAGTCGATCTGTGCTGACGAAATGGAAGTGATAGCCGCTACCACTCACACTGTCGAGAAAGGTAGGGAAGCGAAAGGCAACCAATGTTCCCTGAATGTTGTTGATATTAAATACGTGTTGCTGTTTAACGACCTCGCTGATGGGTGGATAAGGCGGTCGCTGCGGCGGCACACTGCGCAACTTAATTTGAGTGAACTTACCATCAAGACGAATGGCGTAGGGTAAATTAGGCGTAGGTAGCAGCGCATCCAACTGCGCCGTTAGATGGTCCATGTCGCGTACCGACGTTAATGAGAACCGTAGATCCTCGCGAAATTTTTTCACATAAAAAAAGGGTGATAGTTCGTTTCCGGCAACCTCTCTCAACCGCCCCTGCCGATGGCTGGCCTGATAAATTTTTCCTTCCAGTAAAATGACCTCACCATCAATCGCGTTAAGCGCACCCAGACCAAAGTCCCCCACCTGCAACATGCTGTCAAAACGTGTTGTACCTTTATAGAGCCCGTTCGCCAATGCTGCTGAAGGCGCAAGCTGATAAATATTATCTTCTGCCGTAAACAAGGGTGGTTCTTTGTCCGATGAATTAGCTTGCATGGCGCAGACCATTAAAGCGAAAGCAATTACGCGTTGTTTCATGGAAACCTCAATATCGACACTGTCGGGGAAAACGAGAAGAGAAACATGCACTTTAAAAGGATCAAATAGGATTAAAAACCCCTGTCACTGCATCGCATTCGTGCCCCGGGATCATCAATCATCGTTAGGTCGAGGGGGATTCGCCTGGTCATTACCCCACCTACTGCTATACTCCTGACACTCTGTGATATTTCTTCTGGCGATCTAATGACAATAACGCAAGCCAAACACCTGCCGCCCGTTTTTCGTACCGCTTTCCTGATGCCGCGCTATTGGCCCACCTGGATGCTGCTGGGCATGATCTATATCGTCGCGCACTTACCTGTACGCCTGAATATCTTCCTCGGCAAACGCCTGGCTGCCCTGTTGTATCGCGTGGCCGGGAGTCGGCGGCGGATTGCGGAAACCAATATTGCCCTGTGTTTTCCCGAACTGGACGAGGCGGCCCAGGCGCAACTGGTGCGTCGGGTATTTGATTCCTGCGGGATCGGTTTTTTTGAAACGGCGATGTCGCTGTGGGGGCCCTGTGCGCGCCTGCAACAACGCCACACCATTAGCGGACTCGAACATATTCACGCGGCCCAGGCGCAAGGCAAAGGCGTTTTGCTGGTGGGCTGCCATATGACCACGCTGGATATTTGCGGTCGCATGCTGGCGTTTCACACCAAAGTGGATTTTCTGTACCGCCAGGACCCGAATCCACTGCTCGCTTATATGCTGATCAAAGCGCGCGAAGGCTTTTACGGCGAGGCCATTATTACCGTAGAGACGCGCAAGCTGGTGCACAACCTGCGCGCCGGCCACACAGTCTGGTACGCGCCGGATCAGGACTACGGCATCAAGCACAGTATCTTTGCCCCGTTTTTCGGTATCCCGGCGGCGACCGTGCCGGGCACAGCACGTTTTGCCAAGCTGGGGCGTGCGGTGGTGATTCCGTTTTTTCATTACCGCGATGACACAGGTCACTACCGTATCGAATTAAAAGCACCGCTGGATAATTTTCCCAGCGGCGATGACCTCGCCGATATCACCCGTGTTAATCAATGTTTTGAACAAGCCATTCGCGCGCAACCTGAGCAATACCTGTGGGTACATCGGCGCTTTAAAACGCGGCCTGTGGGTCAGCCCAGTGTGTATTCCCGTCGACCCTCCCCCGCTGTCCCGGACGCTGCCACCATAGAAAATACTTGAAAAATACTGACCCGCTGGCGATAGTTGGCTCCCTGAACCCTATCGCAGTGGATCGCGCACGCTATGCTGATTATCCCCATCGAGAACAAGCCGGAATGGTCCCGACCGCCCGTCATTACTATCGGTCTTATCCTGGCAAACCTGCTGATTTTTTTTCTCTACCAGGGCAACGACGCGGCTATTGCCCAGGACGCTGCGCGTATCTATCAACAGCATCAATTACTGGAGCTGGAGCGCGAACATTTTCTCGATTACAGCCGAACCGCTCACCCTGAATTGCAGGATGAACTCGCGAATCTGAGCAAGGCAGAACGCGATGCTTATGTGATGCGGGGCATTTTTGTTGATCGCGGTTTTGATCGTTATCTGCAAGACGGTTGGCAAAAATTTCGTATCACCATTCCGGAAGCGCACGCCGACTGGCCGGAACAACGGCGGGCATTTGAAGAACAGCGTAACCGGCTCAGCAGTATTGAAGGCGGCATGACACCGGCAGAGGCCGAGCCCTTTACCTTTATCTCCAGCCAGTTTTTGCATGGCGGTTGGGATCATTTGTTCGGCAACATGGTGTTTTTATTTTTGTTCGGCTTTACGCTGGAAAGCGTGTTGCGCCCCCACGTGTATTTGGGCATGTACCTCGCTTCCGGCTTGGCCGCCAATGTGTTACATCTTGCGTTTAATCACGATTCCTATGTGCCGGTGGTCGGCGCATCCGGCGCAATTTCCGGTTTGATGGGCATGTACCTCGCGCTTTACCGCCTGCGCAAGATTCGCTTTTTTTATACGGTGTTTGTTTACTTTGGCGAGTTCCGCGCGCCGGCATTATTTATCCTGCCGCTGTGGTTGGCCAAAGAGCTGTATGGCCATTTCTTTACCGAAACCAATATCGCTTACTGGGCGCACATCGGCGGCCTGTTGGCTGGCGTGGGCATGATGTTACTGGCCCGTAAAACGCAGCAGGAATTTTCCGAAGTGCAGGAAGAAAAAATCCAGGATGATGTGAATGAACAAAAGCTAAAACGCATTCAGCAAGCCATGACCGCGCTGGACTTTCCCAAGGCAAAGATGCTCGCCAAACAAGCCTGCGAACAACAGCCCCTGGACCCGCGCCCCTGGCGGCTGCGTTACGACCTGGCTAAAAGCCAGCCGCAAAGTAAGGAATTCCATGAAACGGTCTTTGCCGTGTTGAAACAATTTGTTGCCCGGGAAACGCCCTATGTCACCTGGAAACCCGGCATTGAGGACATACTGCAACAATACCGTCAGCTCCATCCGCAAACACCGGCACTAACCGGCAATATTTCCCTGGCATTGGCTTATAAATATTGGCAGGCCAACGCCATCAAACCGGCGGAAACCTTTTTGCTGCGCGCGCAACAGCAAGGTGTAAACAACCCGGCAATGGGTAAACTTTGCGCGCAGATGGCCCAGTATTACCAACAAAACCAGCAATTGGAAAAAGCCAAAACCTTCGCCGGTCTGTCCCGTAGGTCGGATTAGCGGCAACGCCGCGTAATCCGACTGTCCATATGTAGGTCAGCATCCGGCATCCGGTTTAATGATGGTTACCTTATGATCGAACGGGTTTGTCGGATTACGCTGGCGCTAATCCGACCTACGGAAGTGTTTTCGCCGTCTTATCAATCGATTCAAGCACCTGTAACAACTGTGCCTTCTGCGCCGCGTGGGGATATTTCTTTAACACAAACTCCACCAAGGCTTTCGCCTTGGCATCATCATTTAAGTATTCGTGGAAAATCTTCGCCACCACCAAATACGCCGCTGGCAGATGAGGGTCGTCACCTTTGGTTTTATGCAGGTTATGAAACAAGCGTACCACCGCGCGGTGCTTGCCTTGCTGTTGCAGCAGGCGCGCCAGGTCCAGCGCGAGTTTGGTATTGTCCAGTTGAAACCCCGGCACGCGGGTTTGCACTTCCAGCACCACTGGTACCGCCTTGCCCAGCATATTTTTCCGCTGCGCCAGCTCAATAAAAAACTGCGCGTGATTGGTTAACGCGCTGTCGTCATCCAGCAACATCAATAATTTGTGGTAGCTCTGGTGTAGCTCCATATCATCGCGCACCACATCCAGGGCTTTGCGCAAGCTGGTGCGCGCGCGAATGTAATCGCCCTCTTTGATCAACACGGCCACTTCGCCCAACGCCTTGGCTTTTTCAAACTCTTCAGGGGTCAGCGGATCTTCATCCACGGCGGATTCAAAACCCAGTTCATGCTGGTATTCAAACAGCACGTAACCCAGCATGGTGTAAAGCACAAAGGTGAAGTACACGCTGATTGCCACCAGTAGCGGCATCAATAAAATATCGGGCAGCGTGCCGCTGAGCAATTCGAAACCGTAATAGGGCCCGGCAGAAATAATCTGCACACAAAACCATAACAACACATAGGGCCAGCCCACCGCCGTCATCAAGGACAATTGCGCAAGCGGATTCAATGCGCGGCCCACCGATTTTTCCACCGCCAGTAACATGGTGCTGGCCGGCATGGCCAGCGTGATAAAACCGCCCACCAACACGCCTACCAATTCGCCGACCTGGTAGGCCAACCCGACGATCACACCCATCAGAAACAGCACGGCGATCTGTTTTAGAAACAGGTGATCCTGGTCGCTGCTCAGGACTTCACCCAGGCCCGGCGGCGTGGTGGCGCCGCTGCCGCGCTGTTCGATGATGGCAAAGCTGTATTTGATCATCACCGCCAACCCAAACAGCACAAGGAATAACGTAAACAATCCCCCGCCGAGCAATAAGCTACCCAAGGCCAGGCCGACGATCACAATCAGGCTGTTGATATGCAAGGGGTAATGAAAGAAGTGCGGCAGCATTTGCCAGAAAGGTTTGGCGCCGGTCGCGCTGCCCAGATAATGCAATTCGGTATTACACAGGATGCAACGCGGCCCGCGCCGTCCCCAATGAGCGCTATGGCCAGCGGGTATGCAACGCTCGCTGTATTGCGCGTGGCAGTGATTGCACAGCCAATTGGCCGGCAGGTCGGGAAAATAATTGCAGGACAGCTTTGCCATGGGGGCTCCTTGCTAGGGCCTGTGAGCGTTATTGTTCGGGAGACGGCTCATTCTGCCCCAATGATTGGTGCGACACCAGCCACGTCTGCATTGCGGACCATTGGCTGCTACACTGCATAGGTCGCCGCTCATGGCGACCGAGAGAACTGGCGCTCGACCTGGTCGCGCGCCTATAAAACAAGCCGCCATAACATCAACCATCGGCTGGGCCTTGCGCCACCGGGGCGGTAAAAAAACCAAAGGTACACATCCATGAAAAAACTCCCGTTGTTACTGGCCGGGCTGCTCAGCCTTGCCGGTCTTTATGCCTGCACATCACCCACCCAACCCACGTCGGACACAGCCAGCACCCAGCGCGATATGGCCGCCTACCGCGCGCGCTCCGAGCACTGGAAAAAAATCGATAAGGATTTTATCCAGGCCGAACTGGCAGCCCTGGGGCTGGAAGAGCCCAAAAAACCGGCTTACACCAAAGAATTTGGTTTTGATCCGAAGCAGTCGGTTGAGTGGTTCAAGACGGCCGAAGGCCAGCGCATTGCGAACATCCTGGTGTCCTTCCAGACGCCCTCGGGTGGATGGTCCAAGCGCACCGACATGAGCCAGCAACCGCGCCAGCCTGGCGAAGCCTTTGGCGTTGAGGAACATTACATCCCCACCTTTGATAACGCGGCCACCAGTACGCAACTGGATTTATTGGCCAAGGCTTACACCGCGACCGGCAAAGCGGTTTATGCGGATGCATTTTATAAAGGCATCAACCTGATATTGGATGCGCAATACCCTAACGGCGGCTGGCCGCAAAATTATCCGTTGGTGGGCAGCTATCACGATCACATTACTTACAACGATGCCTTGATGCGCGACATCATGGTGCTGCTGGACAATGTCAGCAAGGGAGATGGCGCCTTTGCGTTTGTGTCCTCCGATGTGAAAGCACAAACCACAGCCGCCCTCGATAAGGCGATTGACTGCGTGCTGAAAACCCAAGTGCGCCAAGGCGATCAACTGAGTATCTGGGGCGCACAACACGATGCAGTCACCTTGCAACCAGCCCAGGCACGCGCCTATGAAATGCCCGCGCTTTCCACCACAGAAAGCGTGGCGATGCTGGAGTTTTTAATGACGCGGCCCAATCCATCGCCCGAATTGATAAACGCTATTCACGCCGCCGCAGCCTGGTATGAAGCCAATAAAATCCTCGGCTACACCTGGAAGCGCGGCGAAAAGGCGCTGACGGCAGATGCCGATGCCGAACCCATGTGGTCACGCTTTGTGGATCTGGAAACCAATCGCCCGGTGTTCGGTGATCGCGATGGTTCGGTGTACTACGACATCGGCCAGGTCTCGCAAGAACGCCTCGACGGCTACGCCTGGTTCAGCACCGCGCCCAATAAAGTCTTAAAAAAATATGCTAAGTGGGCTAAAAAATATCCCAGCCAATAAACAACCCGAACGCGTAGGTCGGATTAGCCACAAGGCGTAATCCGACACCACACTTTATAAATGCACAGATTTTCCATCCTTGCGATTGCATTGTCGGATTACGCCTTACGGCTAATCCGACCTACGGTTGCTGATGGTTTGGGCGATGTCGTTGGCGTAAATCTGCAAGATTAATTCGGTGGTTAAGCGTGCGGATTCGGCGCTGGCCAAAGGCTCACTGCCCGTGCGCACCGCAGCTTCAAAATCCCGGATGATGGTTTCGTGCGCGGTGGTATCCGTCACCGCCGCACTGGTTGCACCGTCGTGCGCGTAACTGAATTGTGTGTCGGCGGGATTACTGATGCCGGCGATATCCCAAAACGTAATGCGATCATCCGTTAAGGTAAAACTGCCTTTTTCAGTATGGACTTCCAGGCGTGCAGCAAAACCGGGGCGCGCTGCTGTAGATGCGACAAGGGTACCGATCATACCGTTGGTGTATTGCAAGAGGGCCGCGCCGTGATCTTCCGCTTCCATCTCATGCGCAAAACGTCCGAGCACACTGGTGACCTTTTCCGGCAAACCAAAAAACCAGGTGTAGATATCAATGTTATGACACGCCTGCTGCATAAACGGACCACCGCCATCGACTGCCCAGGTACCGCGATAAACACCGCTATCGTAATACGCTTGATCGCGATAAAACTTTGCCGACAAATCAGCGGCAAAAATTTTCCCGAATGCCTGCTGTTCCAATAATTTTTTAATCGTTTGATTATCCGGGCTGGTGCGCCGCTGGTAACACACGGCCAATACCACCTTTGCCGACGCACCAGCCGCGATCATGTTATCCATGGCTGCGCGCGAAATATCCAATGGCTTTTCCGTCAGCACATGCTTGCCCAACGCCGCCGCCTGCACAGCACCTTCGTGATGCAACCCATTGGGTGTAGCGAGAATCACTGCATCAAATTCCCGATCCACCTCCGCCAGATCGCTCCACACGGGCAACTCAGGTGCAGTGCGCAAAGGCCGCCCGGCGCGGGAGACGGCGCCGACCAATTCACTCCCTGATAATTTTTGCAGCGCGGCCACATAGGTGTTGCTGATGTTACCGGTACCCACAATGATGTAGCGCATCTTATTCAACCTCGCTCGCGTTCTCGCTGCTCCAGACTTTCATCGTCTGCACCGATAATAATTTGCACTGATCTTTAACGGCAACATAGGTGCGCATAAAGCGATAGCGCGACGTGCGAAAGGTTTTACCATCGGGATTGTATTTATCAACGGAACTCAGGCCGCTCAGTACCACCGTATCGGCTAAAGCATGCAGGGTAATATCATGGCTGGTGCGCGCCTTGGCGATTTCGTGGTCGGCTTTCAGTCGTTTGAGCAACCCGGATTTACTTTCAATATCCGCCTCCAGGTTATGCACCCACACAAAATCATCAGCCAGTAATGCATGCAGGAATTTTACATCCCCCACACGCAAGGCCTCTTCGTATTGTGCATCCAGGGCTTTCAAGCGAGACGACTGCAAACACTCGGCAGCCAACAGATTGACAGGAAAAAAAACGCACAGCAATAAACACAGACGTAACAACATATTCTCACTCTCCACAGGGTCCGCACCCGTGTCTTTTGATAAACCAGTATGCGGTTATTTTTTAATGTGGCGTGATTATAAGCCGAAAAGGGAAAAGCACGAAGTGAAGAGTTATAAGAACAAGCGGAGCGGCTATAACCGAAAGCATCAGTTATAGCCTGCGATTAATCCAGCTTACGGCGATTACCAGTCACCATGGACAAGGGTAAATTTTCTTTCAGGCGATAACTTTCAAACAAGGCCGCACACACATGGATGATCACCAGGGCAAGCAAGCTATTGGCGATCCACCCATGCAGATCCTCAACCCAATCCTCACCCCAGAAATAATCGATTTCCTGCATCATATAACCGGTGATGCCCAACGCAAGGATGCACAACATCATCAGGATCATTACCAACCCGCCCAACGGCGAATGCCCCATGCGATGGTAAGCTTCACCGCGCACCAGTGCGCGAACATGGATCGAAAGACGCGCGGGCGTCGGAAAAAAATCCGCCCAACGCGCTGCGCCGCGCCCGAAAAAGCCCCAGATAAATCGCACCACCAACCAGGCGACCGCCGCATCCCCCAGCCACTGATGCCAATCATCACCCTCTTCATTAAAGAAATAATTGGCAAAAAAGATAAAGACCAATGACCAGTGAAATAAACGGACCACCGGGTCCCAGAGTTTTTCGGTTGCTGCGTTCATCAGTCTTCGATTTCCTCTTTAACCACGGCACCGGTTACCGGGTTGTAATAAATCTCAACCTTTTGCTTGTCCTTGTTCCAGCCGTAAATCTCATAGCAGTTACCTTCGGTAACCTTGAATTTCTTGATCTCATAACCTTGCGCCTTGAGATTCTCCTGGAACTGATCCTTATCCTGCCACTCCGCCTTATCGGCAGTCGTACACTCAGGACCAGCAAACGCCATAGGACTCAGGGCAACCAAAGCAGTTAACAGCAACTTACGCATACAAACCTCCATTAAAGGTAATAAGTTATTAGTGTCCGAGGAGTGATTAAAAATTAATCGTGCGAAATATACAAGGTGGGGAGGGTTAAGAAAATTAAATGGTGCGCATTTTGGTGACTCCTGCACACTCTCGCCTATTGGTGTTTTTTACTGATAACAAGTCACTTCGTTGACGCCAAGAGCTGACAGGTTATGAGCATCTGGGTATAGTCCCGACTAACAACCCCCGAAATTCCTCAAGAGCAACCCAAATGGACATTGAACTTACCACCGCCCCATCCCCCGAAGACGCCGCTGCACTATTGAAAGGACTGGTAGATTACAACAACACAAAAAATCCGGAACTACAGGCTGAACATACCACCAAACTCTTTTTATTTGTGCGCAACACCACAAAAGATATCATCGGCGGCCTCCGTGCCTCAGGTTACTGGAACACATTGCATATCAGAAGAGCGGCAGGAATCGGACTATGTGAAGCAGATTTAACTTTTAGATTTATTGTGCGGTAAGGTAAATCCTTATAAAAGTCACTCAATGGATGATGATATGAACTCTATGTCCCGCGCTCATCGACAGGATCTGAAAACCTGCAAAACTGAAACAATTTCCAATTGCGGCCTAACCGTAGCCCAACTTGAAAATCTGGTTGGCAAGCCCGCAGGCACCACAAAACCAGATACAGCCAACCCTGCCTTTAAGAATAAGGTCGTTTTTTCGAACGGCAAATTGACGATAAACCTAGCCTACATTCTCACTGGCAATATCTACCGAGCAGAGACTGGACTAAAAAATATTAAAGAGGTCTACGCAAAGGCTGGCATAACAATTAACTTCGCTCCCAATGCTTCAAAATTTGATATCAGAATTCATGGCGCCACGCTGGCAGAAATAGTCCAAGGTTTGAAGCTATGCTCATGTGAGGCGGGACTGTACATAGGCGGCTGGGCACCAGCGCCAACCCATTACAAATGGGGCAATGCCTTACTGCTCGGTTCCACACCCCCTCGGAGCACTTGGAAGCTAACCGATGCACATGAATTTGGGCATAAACTGGGACTAAAACATCGTTCAGATTTAGGAATTATGGATTACCCACCAAAGCCAGGAAAGAGGGATCGGCGAAAGTTTACTGCCAGTGATCGCCAGCGGATTATCGATCTGTACAAATAGGTATCCATGCCATCTTTGGTTATAGGAATATATATGAACGCAATACCGCGCACAGCAATTTTCATTGCACTACTCACAGCCTGCTCGACAACCGCAGTAAGAGAGCCTGACACCTCGCCATGGGATGCTTTTGGTTATCGCGGCATGGCAGGGGAAGTAAATCGTCTGGCGGGCGAAGGATCATTAAATTGCGGAATACATAACCATCTTGATGTGAACGACCCAGTCAATAGTCACATGACCATCGCAGATTCCCGTGCCTGCGTTAAAAGTGCTATCGGCACTCAAACGCCTTTCAGATACGGATCTGTTCGTATACCGGTAGATTCCTATTTATTTGACGCATTGGTTTTAACTGCCTCAGGCGAATACTGGAGCATCAAATATGACTCCATGCTGGATGGATCAGATGCTCAACGTTTTGTCGAGCGTTGTGACGACGTAAAAATTGATTACAAATCACTTCAATATGAGGGGATTGGTTGCGAGATTATTAAAGAGGATGAGTGGCAAGATGCCGTAAAAGCATATGAATAAGTAAAGTTATCCGAAATACCGCACCCTTTATTTAGGCGTTTTTTTGAAATACACACGGAGTAGTTACATGAAGAACACAGGGAAGATATTAATGATTTTGATGGGGTTTTCGGGCCTGCTATTTTTATTTTGGGCCGGTTCCGATCTGGTTATCGAAAGGCGGCACGGAGGCGATATTTATTTCGGTGAAAATCCCACCGCGTTTATTTTTTGGTTTATAGGCCCAGGATTGGTTTCCCTCGGTGTTATCGTGCTGGGATTGTGGGGCATGCTTAATAACAATAAGGCTTCAGCCCATGCCAAACATATCAACGATGTAGAAAAGAAAATCCTTAACGAAATCGCACTGTCGAACCAAGCGGTGGAATCTATGGAGAAAGAACTGCTCAAGGCCAAGCGTCCCGATAACAGCACCTCTTCGCGTGAAATCTCTGCAAAAACAAAAAGCCCCTGACCATCCAACGGACAATCAGGGGTTTTTGCGGGATTCTGGTCGGAGCGAGAGGATTCGAACCTCCGACCCCCTCGTCCCGAACGAGGTGCGCTACCGGACTGCGCTACGCTCCGACATTGGCCCTGTGGGGCCAGCGCGAAATTATAATGATCGCGGCTGCGCTGTAAATGCCTTGAGCATAAATATTTCGCGCATAAAAAAACCGGCGCTATCAGTAGCGCCGGAGAAGACCATACTAGAGTACAAATAAAGGGAGTTCCAACTGGCTTAAATCACTCCAACCGGTGCCGACTGCGCATCGCTGGATGCGATCACCAGTTACTCTAAGTATTGTCTGACAGGCGCATTCCGCCAGTTTTTGGAAGCCTGCAGTTAAATTGATTGGCAATAAGCCAGATGGGGTGATGAACTTCGGCTATATGTTGATCACTTCTGTGCCGTTTGGCACGTTTTTGCGGTGATGCGCCGCAAATTCGCTCATGATGGCGCAATCTCAAACAAGCCAGCGACTGGTGTTTAGCGCGAAGACAGGAAGACAGTATCGCCGATCAGGGATTCCAGCCGGGACGCAGTGCGCGAGCGGAGCACGTAGTCGTCGAGCAATTTGCGCAACTTGCCGAGCTTGATGCGCGCGGTGCGGAATTCGGTGGTGATGGGTTCGTAATCGAGGTGGTGGTCTTGCACGCTGAGCTTGGCTAATTCCGAAAGCTCACTGTGGGTGGCGCTGATGATGTCGTAGAAGAAATCTTTGTGTTCGATGGTGGCGGATTCCCAGTAGGCTTCGTCCAGCCCGACCAATAATTCCTCCAGAACTTTGACTGCTTCGGCAATACTGCTGTGGCTCATACCAATACCTGTGGGTGTGGGATGCTGTGCGAGGGGTTTGAATTGAGTATAGAAGACTTTCCACGGGCCAGAAAAATACCCTCGCACTGCAGCTCTGGGCTACACTAGCGCGCCCTGTTATCACCGCACCCATCATGCCACTTGATCAACTTCTGCTGTTTCTCACTGTGACGCTGTTTGTCTCTGCCAGCCCCGGGCCGGTGATGTTGTCGTGCCTTGCGAACGGCGGCCAGTATGGTGTGCGCAAGTCCTTATATGGCATGGCGGGGGCGAGCTTGGGCAATTTGCTATTGATGTTGCTGTCGGTGGTGGGGCTGGGCCTGGTGCTGAACCGGGCGGAATGGTTGTTTGATCTGATCAAGTGGATCGGGGCGGCTTATCTGGTGTATCTCGGCTGGCAGTTGATGGTTAAGCCGGTACCGGCTTCGCTTGATCCTCATACGCGCTTTACTACCTCGGCCTGGGTGTTGTTTTTCCAGTCTGTGGGGATTGCTGTGAGCAATCCCAAAGGGGTGATTTATTTCGGCGCGCTCTTTCCACAGTTCATTGCGCCAGACCGGCCTTTGCTAGCGCAATTTTTGTTGCTGACCGTTATTTTTCTAGCGATGGATCTGGCGTGGATGCTGATCTATGCCGCTGGCGGCCGTTACATCCTTCGCTGGCTGAAGACGCCGCGCCACCATCGCTGGTTCAATCGGTTATCCGGCGGCGCACTGATGATGGCGGGCGTGTTATTGACGCTGACCGATAGCCAAAGCTGACTTCCGCCTGTGGGCATCCGAACGGACAAAGCCGGCACTTTGGGCTATGATGCACGCAATCATCCTGCAAAAGACACCATGAAAGATAAAAAGCCCAAACAGTCACGCAATCCTCAAAAAGCTCACAAGAAAGCGCCCACCCTGATCGATGTCGCCAAGGTGGCCGGGGTTTCGCCTATCAGTGTATCGCGCACGCTGAACCAACCGGAGCTGGTGTCAGAAGAGATTCAACAGAAGGTGCGCGATGCCATTACCCGCACCGGTTATGTCCCCAATATGCTGGCCGGCAGCCTGGCCACCCGCAGCAGCCGGCTGGTGGCCCTGATTGTGCCGACCATTGCCAACTCCATCTTTGCCGATACCGTGCAAGCCATTACCGATACCCTGGCGCAGGCGGGTTATCAAACATTGTTGGGGCTTTCGGCGTACGACAAGCACCAGGAGGAGGAGCTGCTTAAAGCCATCCTCGGCAATCGGCCGGACGGCATTATCCTGACCGGTACTTTCCATGCGGAAGGCACCCATCAACGCCTGCTCAATACCCGCATTCCCGTGGTAGAAACCTGGGATCTCGCCCCCAACCCCATCGATACACTGGTCGGCTTTTCCCATACAGAAGTGGGCAAGGCGGTAGGTGAATACTTACTTGCCAAAGGCTACCGCCGCTTTGCCTCGGTGTCTGCCAACGATCAACGGGCGGTGCGCCGTTTTGCTGGCTTTGCTGCCGCCCTGCGCGACGCCGGAATTGAACATCTGGCCAGCCGCACGGTTCCCACCCCGGCCCGCTTCCGCCAGGGGCGGGAAAACCTGGCCGCCTTGCTGGATAGCGGCGAGGTGTTTGATGCGGTGTATTGCAGTTCGGACACCCTGGCCCACGGCGTTATTGCTGAAGCCCTGCACCGCAACATCCGCATCCCCGAGGATCTTGCGGTTATCGGCTTTGGCAATCTGGATTTTTCAGCCCACACCTACCCGGCCATTACCACCGTAGGCATCAAAGGTGCGGAGATCGGGCGGCTCGCGGCAGAAGCCCTGATCGCCAAGATGGACGAATCCACCCCGCCCGATGGCAATTCACCCCGCATTATCGACGTTGGCTTCAATATCCTCGAACGCGAAAGCACCTGATTTTTCAGCCAATCCTGCCCGCTATTCCCTCTATTTATTCATCCGTTTCTGACGGTGAATGTCGTCGATCGCGCTGCGATCTGTGCGGCGAACGTGTCGACTTCTTTGCTATTCGTAATCAATGATAAACGCAATCATTAAATAAAATTCCATTTTATGCTTGAAATGATCCACTGATTACGCAATCATGATTCGCATCAACCAGCGGAAGCCCAGCATTCCGCAAAAAAATAATAATGTGAGCATCGCCGTCAGACGGTCGTACCCGCCATGGGGCGCTCACACCCGAGAGAAAGCATCATGCAATCACCCAAAAAAACCCCTGAGGAGCTGCGCAGCCATCGCTGGTATGGCGTGAAAGACCTGCGCTCTTTCGGCCACCGCTCCCGCACGGCCCAAATGGGCTTTACCTCCCAGGATTACGCCGGCAAGCCTGTGGTGGCAATCATCAATACCTGGAGCGACATCAACCCCTGCCACACCCACTTCAAACAGCGGGTGGAAGAGGTGAAACGCGGCATCTGGCAGGCCGGTGGATTTCCCATCGAACTGCCCGCATCGACATTATCCGAACCCTTTCAGAAACCCACGGCCATGCTCTATCGCAACTTGTTGGCAATGGAAACCGAGGAGTTGTTGCGCGCTTACCCGGCGGACGGCGCGGTGCTGATGGGCGGCTGCGACAAAACCACGCCGGCCATGTTGATGGGCGCGATCAGCATGGATTTGCCGGTGATCTTTGTCCCCGCCGGTCCCATGCTGCGTGGCAATTGGCAAGGCGCAACCCTCGGCAGCGGCTCGGATACCTGGAAATATTGGGCGGAATTGCGCGCGGGCAATATTACCGAGCAGGATTGGCAGGGCGTTGAAAACGGCATCGCGCGCTCGCCCGGCCACTGCATGACCATGGGCACCGCGTCCACCATGACCAGCGTGGCGGAAACATTGGGGTTTACCTTGCCGGGCGCAGCGTCGATCCCCGCGCCCGATTCGCGCCACGCGCAGATGGCATCACTTTCCGGGCGCCGCATTGTGGAAATGATCTGGGAAGACCTGAAACCCTCGGACATCATCACGCCCGCCGCGTTTGATAACGCCATTCGTGTTGCACTGGCGTTATCAGGCTCGACTAATTCCATCGTGCATATTGTGGCGCTAGCGCGTCGCGCGGGTATCGACCTGACACTGGACCGCTTTGATGAACTTGCGCGCGATACGCCGATACTCGCCAACCTGCGCCCTGCAGGCCATTACTTAATGGAAGATTTTTATTACGCCGGTGGCCTGCCCGCGTTATTAAATAACCTGCGCGATTTACTCGACCTGCAACAAAAGACCATCACCGGCAAAACCCTGGGTGAAAATATTGAAGGCGCAAAAGTGTTTAACGAGGACGTGATTCGCACACGTGAAAATCCTTTGGCAACCAGCGATGGTATTGCCGTGCTGCGCGGCAACATTGCGCCCAACGGTGCCGTAATCAAACCGCCGGCCGCCGAACCGCATTTGTTAAAACACACGGGCAAAGCCGTGGTGTTTGAAAGTTACGCCGACATGGCCGCGCGTATTGACGCACCGGATCTGGATATTGATGAACACTCCATAATCGTCTTGAAAAACGCGGGGCCCCAAGGTGCGCCGGGCATGCCCGAGTGGGGCCAGTTACCGATTCCACAAAAATTATTAGCGCGCGGTGTGCGCGACATGGTGCGTATCTCTGACGCGCGCATGAGCGGTACCAGTTACGGCGCCTGTGTTTTACACGTTGCACCGGAGTCGTATGTCGGCGGCCCTTTTGCGCTGGTACAAAACGGCGATTTGATTGAGCTGGATGTTCCGGCACGCAAATTAAATCTGCTCATCAGCGATGGTGAGCTGGCCGCGCGCCAGGCGCGCTGGGTTGCGCCGGAGCCAAAGTTCGAACGCGGTTACGGCAAGCTGTATCAACGTCACGTAAGCCAGGCGGATAAGGGTTGCGATTTTGATTTCCTGGAAACTATTCCGGTGAAGCACCTGGATGCCGGCGAACCGGAAATTCACTGAACAGAGTGAGAGTAAATAATGAAGAGTATTCAAACGGCGCTGGCCGGTATCTCCGGGGTTCACGTCACACCCTTTGGTGACGACGGTGAAATTCATGAAGCGCAGTTACGCAAGGTTGTCGATGGGATTGCCAGCGCTGGCATTCACAACATTGTCACCGGTGGCAACACCGGTGAATTTTATGCACAGGACCTGGCAGAAATCTGTCGGGTGTACGAAGTCGCCGTAGAAGCCAACGCGGGGCGTGCATTGATCACCGCCGGCGTCGGGCGCAGTGCACGGGAAGCCATTACATTGGCGGCTGCCGCCAAAGATGCCGGTGTCGATGCCCTGATGATCCACCAACCGCCCGATCCGTTTTGCTCGCCGCGTGTGGTCGTGGATTACATCAAACAAATTGCCGAGTCTACTGACCTTCCGATCATCGCTTATGCGCGCAGCCCCGGCTTGCTGCCGGAACATTTTGTGCGCATGGGCGAGATAGATAATGTGGTTGCAATTAAATATGCTGTGCCTGATCCCTTGCGTTTGGCGGAATGCATTCGCGCAACCCAAGGGCAAGCCTTGCAATGGATTTGCGGCCTGGCAGAAAGCTGGGCGTTGCCTTTTTATGCTTGCGGTGCGCGCGGCTTTACCTCGGGCCTGGTCAACGTTAACCCGGCATTATCGCTACGCATTTATGCCGCACTGGAGGAAAATGATCTCGCCAGAGCGCGCGCACTGGTTGATGCCATCGCCGATTTTGAACAGATGCGCACACTGGAAAGCAACGGCGCAAACGTGACCGTTGTGAAAGAAGCCATGAATCAACTTGGTATTGCCGTAGGCGCTGTACGCGCGCCGGGTGTTATCGCCCTGAATCCCGGCCAGCGTGAGAGACTGGCCGTCTTGCTGGACGATTGGCTCAGGTTATCAATTTGATTATTACGGTTTAACGATTGTTCGCGCAGGGATGCACCTTTTCTTACTCGCCATAACGATAAAACCAACAATAATGTATAACAATTGGAGACGTCATTATGCTCACCGACGATTCGGGGCTGAAGCTCACAGCTGCCACAGCGCCGCCCACCAAAACCCGTTACCTGATGTTGGCACTGATTTTTTTTGCCACCGTGATCAATTACGTTGATCGCACCAACCTCGCGGTGGTTGCACCAATCCTGTCGAAAGACTTAAACCTCTCACCCGTACAGATGGGGTTGTTATTCTCCGCGTTTGCCTGGACCTATGCCTTCGCTAATTTACCCGGCGGTTATCTGGTAGATCGTTTGGGATCGCGGGTCGCTTACGGCTGGTCATTATTTTTATGGTCGGCTGCAACCTTTGTGCAGGGTGCCGTCGGCAGTTTTGCCGCGCTCTTTGGTTTGCGTTTAGCGGTGGGCGCAGCAGAGGCCCCGGCCTTCCCGTCTAACAACCGCGTGGTCACCATGTGGTTTCCCAAAAGTGAACGCGGTTCTGCCACCAGTTTTTATGTCGTGGGCCAATACATCGGTACCGCGATGTTTACGCCGTTATTGTTCTGGATTGCGTCGCATTATGGCTGGCGCGAAGTGTTTTATGTCACGGGTGGCTTGGGCATTTTATTTGCCATTGTGTGGTTCAAATTGTATCGCGACCCGAAAGATAGCAAGCGGGTTAATGCGGAAGAGCTGCGCTACATTGAGGCAGGCGGCGCCTTGACTGGTGGCATAACACAGGCAAATTTTCAATGGTCGCTGGTATGGCAATTATTTGAGCATCGCCAGATCTGGGCGATTTGTATTGGCAAGTTCGCGATCTCTTCAACATTGTTTTTTTTCCTGACCTGGTTCCCCACTTACCTGGTAGAAGCGCGCGGCATGACCATGTTAAAAGCAGGTTTCTTTGCGGTGCTGCCTTACATTGCAGCGAGCATTGGCGTGTTGCTCGGCGGCTATTGGTCGGACGCGTTGTTGAAACGCGGTTACTCCATGTCGGTGGCACGCAAGCTGCCGATTGTAACCGGCTTTTTGCTCGCCTCTTCTATTTTCCTCGCTAACTTCACCACGTCTAACCTGATAGCCATCGCTATTTTATCCTTCGCGTTTTTTGCACAGGGCGTGTCATCCATGTCCTGGGCGATCATCTCGGAAGTTGCGCCGAAAGAATTGATCGGCATGACCGGCGGTGTGTGTAATTTTGCGGGCAACCTGGCAGGCATCGCCATGCCGATTGCGATTGGTTATATCCTTGCGCATACCGGCTCGTTTAATTGGGCCCTGGGGCTGGTGGGTATTGCCGCAATAACCGGCGCCCTGTCTTACACCTTTTTGTTGGGCCCGGTAAAACGCATCCAGTTGCGTCACGCGGCGGAGGACTAAACCATGATACTAACGGGAGACATGTTGCTGGGTGCAAAAACCCTTAAGGGTTCTGGCCCGGTTATTTACGCCGTTAATCCAGCCACCGGCGAACATCTGGAACCGGCTTATCCCGGCGGCACAGCGAGTGATGTGGATAAAGCCTGTAGATTAGCAGCGGCGGCGTTCAATCAGTATCGCCATACCAATCTACATAACCGCGCGCGCTTTCTGGAAACCATTGCCGAACAAGTTCTCGAATTGGGTGATGCACTGATTGAGCGCGCCATGGCCGAAACCGGATTGCCCCGCGCCCGGCTTGAAGGTGAACGGATGCGCACCGTGAATCAACTGAAATTATTTGCCAGTGTGGTACGCGAAGGTCACTGGCTGGATGTGCACATTGATCGCGCACTGCCGGAACGCCAACCGCCGCGCCCGGATTTACGCATGCAACATATTCCACTCGGCCCCGTGGCCGTGTTTGGTGCGAGTAATTTTCCCCTGGCCTTTTCGGTTGCCGGTGGTGATACCGCCTCGGCATTGGCTGCCGGAGCACCGGTCATAGTTAAGGCGCATCCTGCGCATCCCGGCACATCGGAGTTGGTTGGCCGCGCGATTCGAGTGGCGGTAAATCTATGCGGCCTTCCCGATGGAACGTTTTCATTGCTGTACCTGAACGACAACGATACCGCCCAGGCGTTGGTGCGCAATCCGCATATCAAAGCCGTTGGCTTCACCGGCTCCCGCGCTGGCGGGCTCGCGCTGCAACAAGCCGCCGCACAGCGA
>DATJLH010000161.1:0-18578 GCA_035490615.1 Cellvibrio sp. | reverse complement strand
AGAATCGGGCATCCGGTTGATGTACTCATTGATGCCGTTTTTTCATTGTGTATTCCGCTGCCAGGAAAATCAATATCTTTTTAGTGTGAAATTTCTATTTTGTCACCTTTTATTAGTTTCCCTGTCACTAATTTTTAAGTGCAATCGGTTTCATGTAATTATTTTTATTCTTGTAAACGGTTACATATTGCGCCAGTAAAATGATTTATCGTTTTCTTTACAAAAAAAGAGAATTTTTTTTCAAAAATTATCGGAAAAATTTGCTCCTAATAAACTGATAGGCAGGCGGACTCGGGTTGCGCATTAAGGCTGTATAATGAGATTGACAGCGCTGTCAGACAGAGGAAATTTTGATTAACCGAAAATCAGCGTGCGAGGCGCGGCTGGCGTTCGTTATTGCGGGACTATTCCCATCGGTGATAGATTGAAATTGGTATTGACCGAATACCATTGCCGATATTTAGGCGCCGCAAGGCGCCTGTTTTTTCTCTACCGTCGGTAACACTTCTCCTATAACAAAAATCATCTGGCGAATTTGTACAATCGACCGAAAACTCACCGTAGGTTGCAATCTTGAGCAGTATTATTCATTTACACGAACAGGATAATGTCGGTGTCTGTAAGGCCGCTTTACCTGCCGGAATTACCCTGATCGAAAATAATCTCACATTGCGGGCTGACATTCCGGCCATGCACAAAGTGGCATTGGTGCCGATTGCCAAAGGCGACGCGATCCTGAAATATGGCCAGGTGATTGGTTTTGCCAACACAGATATTGCGCCGGGTGAGCACGTGCACACCCACAACTGCGTGATGGGCGATCTCGAAAAAGATTATGGTTTCTGTCGCAATGCCGTGCCGACGGACTTTGTGCCGGAAGCGCAGCGCGCCACCTTTAAGGGATATCGTCGTGCTAACGGCAAGGTTGGAACACGCAATTACATCGGTATCCTCACCACCGTGAATTGTTCGGCGACAGTGGCGCGCGCCATTGCCCAACACTTCACCTTCTCGGGTGAGCTCAAACAATTTCCCAATATTGATGGTGTCGTGGCTTTCACCCATGAGACGGGCTGCGGTATGCGCTCGGAAGGTGAAGGTTATGAAACCTTGCGCCGTACCTTTGATGGATACGCACGTCATCCTAACTTTGGTGGTGTGATGATGGTGGGCCTCGGTTGCGAAACCATGCAGGTTCAGCGCGTGATGGAAGAAAGCGGTCTGGCAGACACCAAAACCTTCTGCGCTTATACCATCCAGGAAGTGGGCGGTACGCGCATCGCTATTGAAAAAGGTATTGAAACCCTGCGTCAGATGTTGCCCCTGGTTAACGAAGCAAGACGTGAGCCTGTTCCCGCCAGCGAATTGACCCTGGCGGTGCAATGCGGCGGCTCGGATGCATTCTCCGGGATTACCGCGAACCCGGCACTGGGTATTGCCGGGGACATCCTGGTGCGTCACGGCGGTACAGTTATTTATTCAGAAACACCGGAAATTTTCGGTGCGGAACATCTGTTGACCCAACGCGCGGCGACGCCTGAGTTGGCGGAAAAACTATTGGAACGCATTCGCTGGTGGGAAGATTACACCGAGCGCAACGGCTTTGAATTAAACAACAACCCTTCACCCGGCAATAAGGTGGGTGGCTTGACGACGATTCTGGAAAAATCCCTCGGCGCCCAGGCTAAAAGTGGCTCTACCCAGATGACCGGTGTGTATTTATACGCGGAAGAAGTGAAAGAAAAGGGGCTGGTGTTTATGGATAGCCCTGGCTTCGATCCGGTATCCGTCACTGGTCAGGTGGCGTCCGGTGCTAACGTGGTGTGTTTTACCACCGGGCGCGGTTCCGCCTTTGGTTTCAAGCCGGTTCCCAGCATCAAGCTGGCCAGTAATTCGCAATTGTTTGAGCGAATGAAAGAAGATGTGGATATTAATTGCGGTGGTGTGTTGGATGGTGAATACACCTTGCAGGAATGTGGCGAAAAAATCTTTGCCGAGATACTGGCTGTAGCCTCCGGTGAGGCCACCAAAAGTGAACTGTTAGGTTACGGGGATAACGAATTCAATCCCTGGAAAATTGGTGCCGTGGTTTAACAAAAAATTAGCTTGAGGTGTTTTGCATCCATCTCAAGTGTGTTTAAACGCCGCACTGACGGTGAGAGAGAAGAGTCGGACCTCGATGTCCGGCCATCATGAAAAAAGGCACAGATTGAGAAGTCAGCCAAGCCATTCCTGCTTATAGTGAATTGTTCTGAGCTGGCCCGATTTAAGTGCCATTATTATAAAGGCGTGATTGCTGCAAAAACTTCTTGTGATTTAACGGTCGCGAGAGGTATTTGTTTGCCATCAAAAGACCTTACTTAGAGGGAAGTGTCCTATGAAGATCTCCATACCCAGGGAGCGTCGTGCCCACGAACGTCGTGTGGCCGCAACACCAGAGACGGTGAAAAAATTTGTTGCCTTAGGTATTGATGTAGCTGTAGAAACAGGTGCCGGTGAAGCAAGCCGGATTACCGATGCGGCTTATGAAGCCGCCGGTGCAAAAATTGTTGGTGATCTTGCGCAGTTATTGGCGGATGCCGACATTGTCCTCAAGGTCCAGCGCCCCATTTTGGCGGGCGAGGATGGTCCCAATGAGTTGGCGCTGATGAAACGCGGCGCGCTGCTCATCGCTATTCTGTCTCCCTATGCTGACCCCAACGCGATCCAGCAATACGCTGCTGCCGGTGTAACGGCGATGGCGCTGGAATTTGTGCCGCGTATTACGCGCGCGCAAAGTATGGATGTGCTCAGCTCCCAAAGTAACCTGGCCGGTTATCGTGCAGTCTTGGAAGCGGTTAATGTTTATGACCGCGCCATGCCCATGATGATGACTGCCGCCGGTACGATCGCGCCGGCGCGCGTGATGGTATTGGGCGCGGGCGTTGCCGGTTTGCAAGCGATCGCCACGGCCAAACGACTCGGTGCGATTGTCAGTGCAACCGACGTGCGGGCTGCATCCAAAGAGCAGGTGGAAAGTCTCGGTGGCAAGTTCGTCATGGTGGAAAGTGACGAAGTGGCCAACGCAGAAACCGCCGGCGGTTATGCGAAAGAAATGAGTGACGACTACAAGCGTCGCCAGGCCGAGTTGGTCGCAGAAACGCTGAAGAAGCAGGACATTGCGATTTGTACCGCACTGATTCCTGGTCGCAAAGCGCCCACGCTGATCAACGACGAGATGGTGCACAGCATGCGCCCCGGCTCGGTGATCGTGGATCTGGCGGCAGAGCAGGGTGGCAATTGCACGCTGACCAAGCCGGGCGAAATTGTTGAAATAAATGGTGTGACCATCATTGGTTTGTTCAACATTCCCAGCCGTCTGTCTGCCGATGCCAGTGCGCTCTACGCCAAGAACCTGCTGAATTTCCTCACGCCCCTGGTGAACGCCGAAGAAAAAGCGCTCAACATCAATTGGCAGGACGAAATTGTTGCAGCGACGACCTTGACGCGCGATGGTCAGGTGGTTCATCCCAACTTTCAGCCGGCAAATGCCTAGGGGGATTTATGGAAGCGAATTTCATTTCTCAATTATCGATATTTGTGTTGGCTATATTTGTCGGTTACTACGTGGTGTGGAGTGTTACACCGGCGCTACATACGCCTTTGATGGCGGTCACGAACGCGATCTCCAGTGTGATTATTGTCGGAGCTTTGATTGCTGTCGGGCCGGCAGAGATGAGTCTGTCCAAAGTCCTTGGCTTTGGTGCAATGGTGTTAGCTGCAATTAATATTTTTGGCGGCTTTACCGTGACGCATCGCATGCTTGCCATGTACAAAAAGAAAAAATAAATCCGCACATCATCATTGGGGAACATCATGACAGAATTACATGCAAACCTTACCTCGCTCGCCTATCTGGTAGCGGCGGTGTTGTTCATCATGGCGCTGCGCGGATTGTCTTCACCGGAGTCTTCCCGCGCTGGAAATATTTACGGAATGATCGGGATGCTGATTGCTGTGGTCACCACAGTATTGAGCCCCGCAGTGGAATCCTACGGTTGGATTGTTATTGCTTTGGCGATTGGTGCGGTGATCGGTGTGATTACCGCGCGCCGCATTGCCATGACCGCGATGCCGCAATTAGTCGCTGCCTTTCACAGTCTTGTCGGTATGGCGGCGGTGCTGGTAGCCGGCGCGGCCTTCAGTAATCCGGCAGCCTTCGGGTTGTTGGATTCTGCCGGTGAAATCTTTATTGCCAGCCGTATCGAAATGGGCCTGGGTGTAGTCATTGGTGCGATTACCTTTTCAGGCTCCGTTATCGCGTTTACCAAGTTGCAAGGTCTGGTATCCGGTGCACCCGTTTCCTTCGGTGGCCAACATATCCTGAACGCGATAATCGGTTTGGTGATTATCGGACTGATTGTGTTTTTCTGCTTTGAGCAAGCGCCCTGGGTATTCTGGAGTATGACCGCACTGGCCTTTGTGATTGGTGTGCTGCTGATTATTCCGATAGGCGGTGCAGACATGCCGGTAGTGGTTTCCATGCTCAATTCCTACTCCGGTTGGGCGGCAGCCGGTATCGGATTTACCTTGCATAACGATGCGTTAATTGTTACTGGTGCACTAGTCGGCTCTTCCGGTGCAATTCTGTCTTACATTATGTGTAAGGGTATGAATCGTTCCTTCTTCAATGTTATCCTCGGCGGCTTTGGTGGTGATTCGGCTGCGGCCGGTGCCAGCGGTGGTGTCGATGATCGCCCGGTCAAACAGGGCAGCGCTGAAGACGCAGCATTCATTATGAAGAATGCCGGTTCTGTCATTATCGTGCCCGGTTATGGTATGGCGGTGGCGCAGGCACAACACGCGTTGCGTGAAATGTGCGATGAGCTGAAAAAAGCCGGTGTGAAAATCAGCTACGCGATTCACCCGGTGGCCGGCCGAATGCCGGGCCACATGAATGTGTTGCTCGCCGAAGCGAACGTTCCTTACGACGAAGTGTTTGAGCTGGAAGACATCAATAACGAATTCCAGACCGCCGATGTGGCGTTTGTGATTGGTGCCAACGATGTGACTAACCCTGCCGCGAAGAGTGATCCGGCCAGCCCGATCTTCGGTATGCCGATCCTCGATGTGGAAAAAGCGCGTACGGTACTCTTTGTCAAACGTAGTATGGCATCGGGTTACGCCGGTGTGCAGAATGAGTTGTTCTACAAGGACAACACCATGATGTTGTTCGGTGATGCGAAAAAAATGGTGGAGACTATCGTCAGAAACCTGGATTGATTTTTGTTGTTCCCTGCAAAGTGCCTCCTCATCCGAGGCACTTTTGCTATCTGCGAAAATCCCTAAGGACATACCATAACTACAACAGCTGTGAGAACCGTATTCTCTCGGGTAAAACAACACAACAAAATTATAAAGCGGCCAGGTGTGTTGAGCGCCATGCGCCAGAAAAAGCAGTCAACACGAGAAAAACGATTATGGAAACTTTGTATCAACATCAACCAAAACGTTTGTTGCGCACGCTAGGTATTGTTTGCCTGACCGGTTTATTAATGAGTTGCGGCGTCAAGGACAACGTTAAAATTCTCAAGCTGGGTCACAACCTTGACCAGACCACGTCGGTTCACAAAGCCATGGTCTTTATGGGCGAGCGCCTGCACGAGTTATCTGGTGGCACCATGCGTGTCGATGTGTACCCCAGCGGGCAATTGGGCTCTGAGCGCGAGCTGATTGAACTGTTGCAGGTGGGCAGCCTTGCCATGACCAAAGTCTCGGCCAGCCCGATGGAAGGTTTTGTGCCGGAGATGCGCATCTTCAGCATTCCCTATGTGTTTCGCGATGAAGAACATTTGTGGCGTTTCCTTGAGAGCGATATTGGTAAAGGCATGCTCGCCAAAGGTGAAGCCAAACGCTTGCGCGGCATCGGTTATTACGATGCTGGCAGCCGCAGTTTTTACAGCCAGTGTGGTACAGGCAAACCCATTCGTACCCCGTCTGACCTTTCCGGTTTAAAAGTTCGCGTACAGGAAAGCCAGACGTCTGTGCGTATGATTCAAGCCTTGGGCGGCTCTGCAACACCTATCTCCTGGGGTGAACTTTATACAGCGCTGCAGCAAGGTGTAGTGGATGCGGCCGAAAATAATCCCCCGAGTTTTTATCTCTCCAAACACTTTGAAGTGTGCAAATTATTTACCATTGATGAACATACCTCAGTGCCGGACGTGATGTTGATCAGCAGTTATGTCTGGAGCACCCTCAATAAGCAACAACAGGCATGGCTGCAGCAGGCGATGGATGAATCCGTGGACTTCCAGCGGGAATTGTGGGCACAGGATACCGAGGAAGCCCTGGCCGCTGTACAAGCTGCCGGTGTTGAAGTGGTTTATCCGGATAAAACCCTGTTCCAGGAGCAGGTTAAAAGCATGCACGAGTCCTATCGTGGCGAACCTATCTATGACTTGATGCAACGCATCAACGACATGTAAGACATTGAGGACTTCACAATGCAAAACGTATTAAAAAAACTGGATAGTGTGTTGGCCTTTATCCTCATGATACTGATGGCCACCATTGTGATTGATGTGACCTGGCAGGTGCTCTCGCGTTTTATCGTCGGCAATCCCAGTTCGGTTACCGAAGAGATTGCGCGTTTCCTGTTGATCTGGATCGGCTTGTTGGGTGCTGCCTATGCCTTTCGTATGCACTCCCATTTGGGGCTGGATTTATTCACCGCCAAGATGGAGCCCTCCCGCCGCCACGCCGCAGAAATTTTCTCGCAAGTTATGAGTTTTATCTTTGCCGCCTGGGTGATGGTGTACGGCGGTATCAGCCTGGTGAAATTGCAATTTGATCTCGGCCAAACCTCGGCGGCGCTGGAGATCAACATGGGGTATGTGTACAGCGTGATTCCGCTTGCCGGTGTGCTGATTTGTATTTACGCCATCGACAATATGTTCAGCGCGAAGGTTCGTGTAGGCGCAAGCGCCGACGCTGGCCAAAATCCCATCGATTAATAACCAGAAGAATAACGAGGCGAGAGATCATGGAAATTTCAATTTTAGTATTGTTACTCAGCTTTGCCATCTTGCTGGCAATGAATGTACCTATTTCAATCAGTATCGGTATTGCTACCCTGCTGACGATGTTATTCACCATTGATGCCGGGCCGGCGGTGGTGACCATTGCGCAACGTATGGCGAGTGGTATCAACAGTTTTGCGTTGTTGGCGATTCCGTTTTTTATCTTGTCAGGCATCCTCATGGGGCGCGGTGGTATTGCGCATCGACTGATTGAATTTGCCAAGGTCATGTTTGGCATGTTGCCCGGCGGCCTGGCATTCGTAAATATCATCAGCTGTACCTTGTTCGGCGCAATCTCCGGTTCGGCGGTAGCCGCAACCTCCGCTATTGGTGGTTTTATGGTGCCGGTGATGGAGAAAGAAGGTTACGACCGTGCCTTCAGCGGTGCAGTGACCGTAACAGCATCAACCACCGGCCTGTTGATTCCGCCGAGCAATATTCTCATCGTGTATTCGCTGGCCAGTGGAGGTGTTTCCATTGCTGCGTTATTTATTGCCGGCTACCTGCCCGGTATTTTACTGATGCTGGGCTTGATGGCGGTGTGCGGCTTTTATGCCAAAGCCAAAGGTTATCCGGTGGGTGAGCGTGTTGGCTTGCGCGATGCGGTCAAGAAAACCCTCGATGCGATTCCCAGCCTGCTGCTTATCGTGATCGTGATCGGCGGGATTATCGGCGGTTATGTCACCGCGACCGAGGCCAGCGTCATTGCGGTGCTGTATTCCCTATTGCTGGCGGTTATTTTTTACCGCGAAGTCAGCGTCAGGGAGATCCCGGAAATCCTGGTGAAGTCGGTGGAGACAACAGCCATTGTGATGTTGTTGATCGGCACATCCTCAGCCATGTCATGGATTCTGTCGTACGAAAATATTCCGCAAAGCATCAGCGACGGTTTGATTGCCTTGAGTGATAACCCGGTCATTATCCTGCTGATCATCAACGTGATCCTGTTGATTGTCGGCATCTTTATGGACATGACACCGGCGGTGCTTATCTTTACGCCTATCTTCCTGCCGGTAGTCACTGAGCTGGGTATGTCACCTCTGCACTTCGGGATCATGATGGTGTTGAACCTGTGTATCGGTTTATGTACTCCGCCGGTGGGCAGCGTATTGTTTGTCGGTTGTGGGATTGCCAAAACAACGATTGCGCAGATGGTGCGCCCATTGTTGCCCATGTATTTCGCGATGTTTGTGGTGTTGTTGCTGGTGACTTACGTCCCCGCCATCAGTGAATGGTTACCACGTGCGTTTGATTTGTATTGATGAGAAATAGACAGGTATTTTCATGAAGATAGAACATTTTGCTTTCAATGTGGCTGACCCCATTGCCGTCGCCGAGTGGTATGTAACGCATATGGGGATGACCATTGCGCGCAAGATGGAAGGTGGTCCCAATACCCATTTTCTCGCCGACGACAGTGGCCAGGTGATGATTGAGATTTACAACAATCCACCGGATCAGGTGCCGGACTACGCGAACATGAATCCGCTGATTTTGCATCTGGCTTTTGTGTGCGAAAACCCGGAAGAAAAACGCGCAGAACTTGAAAAGGTTGGGGCTACTTTTGCGGAAGAAGTACGCATCAAAGATGGTTCACACCTGGTGATGATGCGCGACCCCTGGGGGCTGGCAATTCAATTGTGCAAACGCGGCACGCCTATGTTGAAGGCTTAATGTTAAAGCGTGATGGAGTGGGGATGCTGCCAAGGTAGGTCGGATTAGCCAAAGGCGTAATCCGACTTAACAACCTGCACTAGGCACTCAGCTCCTGCTCAAAAACAGCTTTGTCAATCACGCCACCGCGATAGCGAATGATGATGCCCGCGCAGCGCGTACCTTGCTTCGCCGCATCCGCCGCAGAAGCACCGTTTAAACGCGCAGCCAGATAACCTGCGTTAAATGTGTCACCCGCGCCGGTGGTATCAATAATATTTTTTACAGGCGGAACCGGAACGCGTGTTTCCTGACCATCCTGAATGATGATGGTGTCGCTGGCGCCGCGTTTTAGGATGAGTTCTTTCACGGCAGTATGTTTGTAGCGGTCGACGCAGCCCTCGACGGAGTCGTCACCCCATAACAGCAATTCATCATCCAGTGTCAGCAGGGCAATGTCGGTGAATTGCAAGATCGCCAGCATCGCTTGCTGCGCTTCATTTTTGTCGCGCCACAAGCGGGGGCGGAAGTTACTGTCGAATGCAATCCTCACGCCGGCAGCACGCAATTGTTGTAGCGCAGTAAGCAGTATCTGGCGCGAAGCCTCGCCGATGATGGCCAGAGTAATACCGCTGAGGTAAACGCAATCGCAGGATGTGAGCTGTGCAACCAGATGAGCGGCCTGCTCTGTGGTAGAAAATAGTTCGCGCGCCGGCGCTTCTTTACGCCAGTAAAAAAATTCGCGCTCACCATCCGGGGTGTTGCGAATAATGTACAAGCCCGGTGAGCGCCCGGGCAATTGGTTGATCATGTCGGTGCCGATATTTTCATCGGACATGCGTTGCAGAATTTGTTTGCTGTAGGGATCATCCCCCAACAAGGTAACGTAATCTGTTTGCAAACCGAGACGAGACATATAAACCGATGTGTTATAGGTATCGCCAGCGTAAGACAGTGCCATGACTTCACGGTTGTCGGTTGTGTTGTTTATGAAGGGGGACAACTCCACCATCACTTCACCAATTGCTGCTATATGTGCCATAGACATGTGCCTGTAAGTCGGGTGTATGTGAAGCTCACATTCCGGGTTGATTTAGGGGGACGATTCTTTTTGGATGACGCTGCGTAAACGCCAGTGAATTTCTTTTGGTTATTAAAAAACAGGATGACATTTTTTATTTATCAAAACCGATTAAAGTGCAAAAAATCGGCGAAAATATAGCATCTCCCTTGTGGATTTACCAGTTTTCGCGCTATCGGATATTTGTTCGGATTCGCTATAATCAAGCGCGTGTTATGCGCAAAAAAAACGCTGGTTTGAGAGAGCCGGCTGCACCATCGTTTGAGTAGAAATACAAATCAACCACGCAGGTATCAAGATGAACAGGCTGAACTCAGGCAACATCCAGCAATTGCCTTCCGATGTACAATTGCCCCGTTATAAACGGGCAGAACTCAAACCGGGAATCGTACATCTCGGCATAGGTGCATTCCATCGTGCACACCAGGCTTTTTACACCGAGGCGGTATTAAATCAGTTCGGCGGTGACTGGGGTATTGTGGGTTGCAGTTTGCGCTCAGCGAATGTGCGTGAGCAATTGGCCCCGCAAGATAATCTTTACACCCTGGTTGAGCGCTCCGGCGAGGGTGAAAAATTACAATTGATTGGCGCTGTGTTAAAAACCCTCGTCGGGCCGGAAGATCCTGCTGCGCTGGTGGCGCTGATGGCTGACCCGGCCATTCGTATTGTATCGCTCACCATAACCGAAAAAGGTTACTGCCACGACCCGGCCACGGGCGACCTGAATCGTGCGCACCCCGATATTATTCACGATCTGGCGAATCTTGACCGTCCGGTTTCAGCTATCGGTTATCTGGTGGCCGCTTTGCAGCAACGGTTTCGCGCCGGCCATAAAAGTTTTACTGCATTAAGTTGTGACAACTTACCGAATAATGGTGAGGTGTTAGCCAAGGTCGTCTGGCAATTTGCTGCACAGGTTTCCGCAGAACTGGCGGACTGGATCAAAGCCAATACCTGTTTTCCCTGCACGATGATTGATCGGATTGTGCCCGCGACGACCGATGAAGATCGCCATGAGATTGAAGCGCGCCTGGGCCTGCGCGATGAAGGCATGGTAGTGGCGGAACCGTTTACACAATGGGTTGTAGAAGATCGCTTTTCTGATGGTCGCCCGCAATGGGAGAAGGTCGGTGTGCAGTTGGTTGATGATGTGCACGTCTTTGAAAAAATTAAATTGCGGTTGCTTAACGGTTCCCACTCGACGCTTGCCTACACCGGCTATTTATCCGGTTTTAATTACATCAGCGAAGTCATGAGCGAGCCGGCATTCGTCAACATGATCAAGTTATACATGGCGCGCGAGGCGGGCGAAACGGTGGCCGCGCCGGATGGCTTTGATATTGAATTCTATAAACAACAATTGCGTGACCGTTTCTTCAACAAAGCACTCAAACATCGCACCTGGCAAATTGCGATGGATGGTTCACAGAAACTGCCACAACGCCTGCTGGAAACCCTGCGCGAACAATTGGCCGGCAATGGCCATATCGACATTATTTGTCTGGCAGTAGCTGCCTGGATTCGTTACGTTTCCGGCGTGGACGAGCAAGGCAATCCTATCGAAGTTTCCGATCCGCTGGCGGCGACGCTGCGCCAGTTGTGCACTGAGAATGCGGGCAATCCGCTGGCAATGGTGAAAGCAGTGGTTTCCCTGTCGCAAGTGTTCGGCACAGATCTGATCAACGATACACGTTTTGTCGAAACGACGGCGCTTTGGTTAACGCGTTTTTATGACAAAGGGGTGTTGGCGACGATCAAGCACTATTTCGCCTGATCGGTTGAGCACTGATAGCGTCTGGTTTAACGGCGACTCCCGCGTTGATGTCGCCGTTTTTGTTTGAGGAGAATAAGATGAACACGATAAAAATTTCGTTGTGGCTAGTGCTTGCGGCACAACTGTTGGCCTGCGCCCACCAACCCGACGCATCTTACGATGCGGTTGTCACTCGCGATACGAATTTGCTTGGTAAACCCGGTCATTTTAATCGCGTGCAGGCAGCACTCGATACTGCGCCGGCGGGCGCCGCGACGCCCTTTAAAATTTTTATCCAGCCAGGGGATTACTACGAAAAGCTGGTTATCGATAAACCCAATCTTCATTTGATCGGCGCGGGTATGGATAAAACCCGTATCGTGTTTGATGCCTATTCAGGCCAGGTTTCAGAACCAGGAAAAACCTGGGGCACGCGCGGTTCCGGTACTGTGATTGTGCGTGCGTCGGGTGTGCAATTTCACAATTTAACAATTGAGAACAGCTTCGATTTCGTTACCAACGATGCCTTGGAAAATGATGATCCGCAAAAGATTCGCCACAGCCAGGCGGTCGCCTTGCATCTGGATAAAGGCAGTGACCGTGTGCTGGCACGTGAGGTCCAATTGTTGGGGTATCAGGATACGTTATTTGTAGATGCCGGACGCGCCTGGTTTGATCGCAACAAGATTGCGGGCAATGTGGATTTTATCTTCGGCGCGGGCAACGCACTGTTCACCGATTCTGAAATTATCACTCGCATTCGTGGCCGCGACTCGATTCCCCACGCTTATGTCACCGCGCCATCGACGCAGATTGCGGATGAATATGGATTGACATTTATTCGCTGCAAGCTGACCCGCGAGCCGGGTGTGCCGGATAATTCCACGCCGCTGGGGCGGCCCTGGCATCCCACCACCGATTTCCCCGACGGCCGTTATGCCGATCCCAATGCGATTGGTAAAGCGGTGTTTATCGACACTGAAATGGACGCACATATTACGCGCGATGGTTGGTATTGGATGGGCGGCACCACGCGCGACGGTGGCAAAGAACCCTTTATGCCGGAAGATGCGCGTTTCTTTGAATACCAGAGTCACGGTGCGGGTGCGCATAAAAATGCCAAGCGCCGTCAGCTGACGACAGAAGACGCACAGCATTACACCTGGGAAACATTAATGGGTGATTGGCAAAAGCCATAATTAAAAAAAGGCCGGATCACGGCCTTTCCGCTATTCACTCAACCTTTGGCGAATTCCGCCGAAGAATCCAACAATACATTGCGCAGTTGTTGGTTTAACAGTGATTGATGCTGGATCAGGATATTGGAAAGATTGCTCAATGCCGATACCTGTTCCTGCATTTGCGAGTTGCGTTGTTCAACCGTGGCCGCATTGACGCTCATCTGTTGGCTTACCTGATCCTGCTCCTGGGTCGCCTGGGCAATGGATTGATTAAGTTGATTGATCGATAAGAGCGACGCTTTAAGCGTATCCAGAGATTGCGCCACGTCCATACTATTTTCTTCCGTTTCCCGGGCAATACGCTGACAATCTTTCATGATATTCAGCGTTTCTTCCGAGCCTTTTTGCAGCGTTTGCACCAGGCTGAAGATCTCGCCGGTGGATTGTTGGGTTCGTCCCGCCAAGGCGCGAACCTCTTCCGCAACGACGGCAAAACCGCGTCCGTCTTCACCCGCGCGAGCTGCTTCAATCGCCGCGTTGAGTGCAAGCAAATTGGTTTGTTCGGCAATACCGGTAATGACGTTCACCACTTTATCAATGGTATGGCAGGCCTGATTCAGATTGCCCATCTTGTCTGAAGCCATTGTCAGGTATTCGTTGATATCGTGACTGGATTTCACCACCATGCGCAGCGAGCGTTCATCTTTATACGCATCTTCCACTGCGCTAGCCGCCGCCGCGGCGTTGTCGGCAATATCATGTACCGCACGGGATAAAGTAGTGACGGATTCGGCGAGGCTATGGATATCCATCTGGATGGTTTCGCTGTCCTGATGCAATTGCTCGCGCTTTACATCCAGCTCCTGCGCTGATGATTGCAATTCGTCGGACACTTTGTTGACCTGGAACAGCAGCTTTTTCAGGCAGCAAAGTAAGCGGGAAAACTGTTGTAGTTCGGTGCAGGAACTTTCGATCTGGATGCGAAAATCAATGGTGTCTTCGTCGCGCATCATCTTCTGGGTCGTGACCATCAACACATCGCCCACTTCAACTTCACGCCGTGCATTGCGCGTGAAAAAAATCAGAAACGCAGTCTCTGCCACCACATAACCGGCGTGGATAAAAACCCGCAGCCAGTGATCTTCCATATCACGAAATAACCAGATGCCCATATCGGCGTGTTGCAAATAACAAAAAACCAGGTGATGGACGGCAACCAGGGCGGCGGTGATGACCAGCGGCAGCCAATCGCGATACACCGCAATAAATGCGAGGACCACAAAGACACCAAAGTGCATTTCAATCAGCCCTTGGGACTGGTGAATATGCAGGGTGACAAACAGCATTGCGATGCTGGCGAGTACCACGGAACTCAAGCGGGTGGCGGGCCGCCAGGAATAGATTGCCAGTGCCGCAATGACCAGCGGTATACCCACCATCAATGCTGCTTTCCAGGTGTTGAACCAGGGTGCCAGTGCGAGGGTGTAGATGAATTCGAGGATGACGGTCAGGAGGAACATCTTATCGGCGCGCAAAGCCCGGCTTTTGCGCAGTCCATCGAGCGTGGTGGGCGATGTCATGCTTAAAGTCCTGTTTAACTAACGATGAGAGTACCGTGAAGATAGATCCTGTTCAGGTATGGATAACTGTAGTTGATGTTTTTGGGGTGAGCAAAATTAAAGCAATATTTATATGTCTTTATAAATAATGTGCATAGGTTTCTATTTTTTCTGTAAAAAAGTTTGGTTTCATAAAAGAATGGATGACTTCGTAATTCGTTTGTCATTAGGGTATTGTTTTGAAAACGCATTAATACGTCCCTGTAGCTCCTTCAATTCATCCATGAATTGAAGGTTTCAAAACAATACCTTGATAACAAACTCGTGTTGTGCATGTTGCAAAAAGTGAGATATAAAAAAGGCGATATTGCGCAGCAATATCGCCCAAGCAAGGCTCTGGCTGGAGTTAAATCTTGAAGTTGTCGATTTGTTCTTTGAGTTCACTGCTTTCCTGGGTGAGGTGGCTGGCGCTGGCGCTGACGACGTTGGCGTTTTGCGAGACTTTGCCGGACAAGTTGTGGATCGCCGAAATATTTTTACTCACTTCATCCGCTACGGAGCTTTGTTGATGTGAGGCGGTGGCAATCTGGTGGTTCATGTCGTTGATCACCGTGATGTTCGCGCGGATTTTGTCGAGCGCTTCGCCGACGCGTGCGGCGGTGTCGATGGTTTCGCGTGCGGAGGCGGTGCTGGTGTTCATGGATTGATGCGCTTCGTCTGCGGCGCGTTGGAGTTGTACCACGATGGATTCAATTTCTTCGGTGGAGTCGCGGGTTTTCTGTGCGAGGGAGCGAACTTCGTCGGCCACGACAGCAAAGCCGCGGCCTTGTTCGCCGGCCCGTGCGGCTTCGATGGCGGCGTTGAGGGCGAGCAGGTTGGTTTGTTCGGCGATGGTGCGAATCACTTCCATCACAGAGCCGATGTTCACGCTGTTTTCTTTTAATACCTGAATTTTTTTTGCTGTGGCATCGATCTGGTTGGTGAGGCTGTTGACGTTATTCAACGAGAGGTTCACGACCTGATGGCCTTCCTCGGCAAGGATGCTGGTAGCGTTGGTGCGTTCGGCGGTATCCCCGGCGTGTTTGGCAATTTCGGTGGCGGAGGCGGAAAGCTCTTCTACCGCGGTGGCCACCAGCTCGATTTCTTTCAGCTGCTGGCTGGTGGAGGTGACGGTGCTGTCGGTGGCGGCGGCCATATCGCGCACATGGTCGCGCACCTTGTTGTTGACCTGCACCACGTTGCGAATGATGTCGGCGATATGTTCCATCACGCGATTAAAGTTGTGGGCCAGCGCGGCAATCTCATCGCCGCGGGCGGTGGACAAACGACGGGTCAAGTCACCGCCGCCATCGGCGATAGAGGCGAGGGATCGGGTCACTTCGGCTACCGGTGCCAGCACCAGTCGGCGGGTCAGCACGTACACGGTGCCCAGGCTCGCCAACAACAGCAATACCACCACCAGAATATTGTTCTTAACCTGGCTGCTCAGTACCTGGTCGACTTCGTGGGTGGAAAAGGTGATGTCGTAGCTACCGATATTGCTGCCGTTGTACACAATCGGAATGGCGGTATGGGGGACTTGTCCATCACCGAGCTGGGCATCCTGGGCTTTGGCCAGTGCCTTGCCGCGGTGGTCCACAATATTGATGCCGGTAATTAACGAGGTGTTGACCAGGGATTTGGCGATGGCCTCAATCTGCTGGAAGTCATAGGCGAACACAGCTTCCAATAGCGACGAGTTGGTCAACTCGATCATGGTCTGGCTGTCGTGGGTAAATTTTTCCTGCAGCTCATTGGCTGCAATACGGTAATTGGCGAAGGCCACAATCATGGCTATCAGAACCATCGCGGCGCTCAGCCAGCCCATCAACTTGGTGAGCAGAGAACGTTCAACCATTTTTCTTACTCCGGTTTTTATTATTCAGGCGCCTGCGGATTGCATCAGGCTGAGATAGGGCGGACAAAACATTCGGGCCATGCACTTCTTTGGTGCACAATAAAACCCACTGTTGTTATTGCTTAGCCTAGTTGGGTTAACGGCATAGTCAACAAAACATTAAGGGTTATAACGAAGTATTTGGAAGGGACAGCTTGGGATGAAAAATGTTGTTAAAGGCGTCATACCCGTAGGTCGGATTAGCCGCCAGGCGTAATCCGACGCGGTATAGCTACAGGGTGCCCCGCAACGCGTGGGCGAGGAATTGTCGGATTACGCCTGGCGGCTAATCCGACCTACGGGAAGATGTTATTCGTCAGTGCCGCCGGACATGCCCAGGTCTTTCAGCTTGCGGGTGAGGGTGTTGCGGCCCCAGCCGAGCAGGTTGGCGGCGTCGCGTTTGCGCCCGGCAGTGTATTTGAGCGCGGTTTCTATCAGTGCGCGCTCAAAGGTGGGCACGGCCTCGCTGAGCAACTGGTGGTGACCGCGGGCCAAGGCCTGATCAGCCCAGTGGCGTAAGGCTTTTTCCCAATCATCCGCCGGCGTGCTGCCTTCCTTGTGATCCAGCAATTCCGGCGGCAGGTCCTCAATGTGCACTTCGCGCCCGGAGGCCATCACCGTGATCCAGCGACAGGTGTTCTCCAGTTGCCGTACGTTGCCCGGCCACTGCAGCGAGCAGAAAAACTCCTCGGTTTCCGGTAACAAGACTTTCGGGTCCACATTCAACTCGGTAGCGGCCTTGTGCAGGAAGAAACGCGCCAACTTCGGAATGTCTTCCCGGCGATTGGCGAGCTTGGGAATGTGGATGCGGATGACGTTCAAACGGTGGAACAAATCCTCGCGGAAGCGATTCTCTGCCACCAGATGCTCAAGGTTCTGGTGGGTGGCGGCGATGATGCGCACATCCACCTTGATTGGGGTATGGCCACCCACGCGGTAGAACTCGCCATCGGCCAACACCCGCAGCAGACGGGTCTGGGTTTCCGCAGGCATATCGCCAATCTCATCGAGGAACAGTGAGCCGCCGTTGGCTTGCTCAAAGCGCCCCTGGCGTTGCGAGGCAGCGCCGGTAAAGGCGCCTTTCTCATGGCCAAACAGCTCGGATTCCATCAGATCTTTAGGGATCGCGGCCATGTTCAGCGCAATGAACGGACCGTTGCGGCGCGGGCTGTGGCGGTGCAGGGCGCGCGCCACCAGCTCTTTACCGGTACCGGACTGGCCGTTGATCAACACGGTGATGTTGGATTGGGATAAGCGGCCAATCGCGCGGAAAACCTCTTGCATCGCCGGTGCTTCACCGATGATTTCGGTATTGGCGTCAATGCTCGCCACGCTGGTGTGTTCGCTCTTTTGTTCCTGGGCATGGGCCAGGGCGCGTTGGGTCACCGCAACAGCATCATCCACATCAAAGGGCTTGGGCAGGTATTCAAAGGCGCCGCCCTGGTAGGCCGCTACCGCGCTGTCCAGGTCGGAGTGCGCCGTCATGATGATGATGGGCACTTGCGGATGATTGGCATGCAGGTTGGTCAACAAGGCCAGGCCATCCATCCCGGGCATACGAATGTCGCTGATGATCGCATCAGGCACTTCGCGATTCAGCTGGCTCAGCGCACTGTCACCCGAGTCAAATACCCGCGTGTCGATGTTGGCTTGTTGCAGGGCCTTTTCCAGCACCCAGCGGATGGAACGATCGTCATCAATAATCCACACACGATTAGACTTCTGCATGTTGTACTTCCATTGGTAGGTAGAGAGTGAAGCGGGTTTGGCCCGGCTCACTCTGGCACTCGATAAGGCCGTGATGTTGATGGATGAGGTGTTGCGAAATCGTTAAGCCCAGCCCGGTGCCTTCAGCGCGCCCGGAGATCATGGGGTAGAAAATGTTTTCGATCATGTCCTGGGGGATGCCGGGGCCGTTGTCCAGGATGTCCACCCGGCACACCAGCGGATGATGGCGGCGGCCGATGGTGAATTGCCGCTGGATGCGCGTGCGCAGGCGAATCACCCCGTCGGTCATGCCCGCCTCCAGCAGTGCCTGCATGGCGTTGCGCACGATGTTCAGGAACGCCTGGATCAGCAGTTCCTTGTCGCCCATCATGTCCGGGATACTGGGGTCGTAATCGCGCACGATCTTGACCGCATCATTACTTTCGGCGTGGATGATGGTGGCGACCCGCTCCAGTGCTTCGTGGATATTGAGTTGCTTGTGCTGCGGCAGCTGGTTGGGGCCGAGCATGCGATCAACGAGGTTACGCAGACGGTCCGCCTCATCAATGATGATATTGGTGTATTCCTGCAAGCCGCTGTCCGGCAGCTCCCGCGCCAGTAACTGGGCTGCGCCGCGAATCCCACCG
>DATJLH010000160.1:0-3443 GCA_035490615.1 Cellvibrio sp. | reverse complement strand
CCGCCAACACGCGCAGCTTTGTAGTGTAGGCGAAGCCGAAACGAAAAAGCTGTCGCCGTGCTTGGCCTTGTTATGCTTTTCAAGGCAAGAAGAATAAAGCTTTGCTCATTTCAGTATTTACAATTATTTTCCAAGAAGGGGGCTCTACAGATCCATGTAAGGCATAGCGCCCGCCTTTCTCTGACTCAACAGTGACTTCCTGTGGAACGGATGACCTCATTTTGTACATAAGGTTTGATCCATGTAAAGTTGCCTTAAATGTATGAGTCCCTGGATTAAGACCAATAACAGATGATTGTTTTATTCTTTGAACTTTTTTGCCATCAATTTCGATAATATTGATACCGATGGGCTTAAACAACGCAAGCTCATTATTAGGCTTTTTCGGACCCTCATACATTTTTGTTGTTGAGCAACCAGTTAAATATAATGACAATACAAGAAAGAGAAATATTCTTTTAGCCATAATTGATCCGCATTTATTTTGAATAGCATGACATTTAAATCGTAGCCTCGAAGGCCGTTTCCCAGAGCCTCATATCCCGACTCCACTTTCCCGCAAAATTAAGCCGAAACCCTTGAAGCGTCAAGGCTGGAGACACGTTATTCCAAAAACTGACTATCTACAAAACAATCACCGAGGCTCATATTAACTTTCCCACGGTCAGCTCTAAAACATTGATACCAAACAATTTACGGACGTTTCTTACCGGCCAACTCCAGATATAAGCCCCGGAGGCCATTTGCTCCGCGCCTCATATTTCCGAAGCCATAATTGAACAAACCTAGGTTGAAAGCCCCTATTCGTCAAGGTTTCGGGGGCGGCCCCCATAAAAAAAGCCACCGGCTAAGGTGGCTTTCTTCACGACGATTACGGCAGTTCGTCTACCATTGCGCGCCGTTGTTCGGCGTCGGGCCTTAGTTGGCTGAGGCCTTTGCGCAGGCGGCGTTGGCCCATCCAGTAGACGATGGGGGCGGCGATGAAGACGGAGGAGCTGGTGCCGATGACGATGCCGAATAGCATGGGCAGTGCGAAGCTTGCTACGGCGCTGCCGCCGGCGATGGCCATGGGAAGGAGTGCGAGGAAGGTGGTGACCGAGGTGAATACGGTGCGTGTTAGTGTGGAGGTGATGCTTTCATTTAACAATTGCGCGAGCGGTTTGTCGGGTGTGATGCGCAGGTTTTCGCGGATGCGGTCAAACACCACGACTTTGTCGTTAACCGAGTAACCGATCAATGCTAATAAGGCGGCGACGGCGGTTAAATTAAATTCCACGCCGGCGAGCACAAAAAAGCCGATGGTCTTGGTTAAATCCAATGCGAGTGTGAGTGTTGCGCCGATGGCGAAGTGCGATTCAAACCGGAACCATAGATAGGCGAGCATGCCACCGCCCGCTAATAAAATGGCCAGGATGGTGGCATCGGTAAAATCGCCGCTAACGCGCGGGCCGACGATTTCTGTGCGTGGAAATTTCGCGTCGGGTGAGACTTCCAGTACAGCAGCTTTTACACCTTCTACCATCGCACCGCTGGCAACGGCGGCGGCATCTTGCATGGGCAGGCGCATCAGGTAAGTATCTTTTGCACCAAATTCCTGGATGGCGACTTGCGGGAAGTTGTGTTGCTGTAAACCGTCGCGCAGGGTTTCCACCGATGTATCGGGTGCTTGTACTTCGATAACGCTGCCGCCGCTAAAATCAATGCCGTATTCCAAACCGGGTTTAACAAAGAGCGCGATAGCTGCCAGGGATAAAATCGCCGATGCGGTGATGCCAATAAAACGACCGCGCATAAAATTAATGGTGGTGTTACTGATGCGATCCAGCGCTTTGATGCCGGAAATGTGCAGTTGCTCGCGGCCCAATCGGTTCACGCGCCATTCCATAATCAACCGCGTTACCGAAATCGCGGTAAACATGGACACAATCAAACCCACGGCCATAGCCACCGCAAAGCCGCGCACGGGCCCGCTGCCGAATAAGAATAACAAACTGATGGCAATGAGCGAGGTAATGTTGGAATCCAGGATGGTGCCGTAAGCTCGCCGGAAACCGGCATCCAGTGCGCCGCGTGCGTTTTGTCCGCGTTGGGTTTCTTCGCGGATGCGTTCATTGATCAGGATATTGGCGTCGACAGCCATACCGATACTTAAAATAAACCCGGCGATACCCGGTAGCGTTAAGGTTGCGCCGAGCAAGCTCAACACACCAAAGGCTAAACCGATATTGATGGCCAAACCGAAACACGCAATCAAACCCCACCGCCCGTAAATGCCGACCATAAATGCCAATACCAATAGCGCACCGATCACACCAGTGGTGAGCCCCATGGAGATAGCATCGCTGCCGAGGTCGGGGCCAACGGTGCGTTCTTCAATCACATGCAAGGGCGCGGGTAATGCACCGGCACGCAAGAGTAAGGCAAGGTCGTGGGCTTCGGCACTGGTGAAGGCGCCGCTGATTTCACCGCTGCCGCCGGTAATTGCGCTGCGAATAACGGGAGCGGTAATCACACGGTCATCCAACACAATGGCCAGCGCACGCCCGATATTATTTTCAGTCATGTCGCCAAAGCGACGCGCGCCTTCTTTATCCAAACGAAAATTGACTACCGGTTCACCGGTGTCCGGATGGAATGCCAGGCGCGCATCGCTGACGTGTTTGCCTTCCAGCGCAATACGCTCTTCCAGTTGATAGCGTTCGCTGGGTAACTGGCCCGGCAGGGTAATCACTTTGGTGTGCAAGCGGGATTTTTCATTGGCGACCCAATGAAAGGCCATGCGCGCGGTGGTGCCCAATAAATCGCGGATGTGTTGCGGATCATCCACACCGGGCAATTGCACCAGGATGCTGTCTGCCCCCTGGCGAGTAATGATGGGATCAACCAGACCCGTTTCATTCAGGCGACGACGCACGACTTCCAGGCTGCGCTCAACGGCGTCTTTGGTGAGGTTGCGCTGATGCAATTCAGTAGTTTGAATCGTCAATGTGCCCTGCTCTTCACTGACTTCATACACCGGCGCCATACCGCCATCCGGTTTAACCAGCACCCGCGCTATACGTGCGACATCGGGCATTTGTTTCGCATCGAGAATGTTAATCTTGATGCTGTCGGCGGTGACCACCGGCGTGTTGTAAAGAATGCGCGCGGTGCGCAGTTCGCCGGTAAGGCGGTCAGCCAATTGTTGGTTTTCGGTCTTTAATAAATCGCTGGTGTCCACTTCCATCAACAGGTGAGAACCACCGCGTAAATCCAGGCCGAGCGTAATTTGGTTTTGCGCATACCAGTCGGGCAGTTTCTGACGAATGTTTTCCGGTAACGCGTTGGGTAAAGCACTTAATAAGCCAAACAAAATAATCAGGCTGTACACCACAGCCCGTGAAGCTAAGGTTTTCATGGGTAATCCTCAACGGGGCCTTCGCAACGCGAAAGCAAACAAATGT
>DATJLH010000159.1:0-7047 GCA_035490615.1 Cellvibrio sp. | reverse complement strand
GTGATAAAGCAGGCCGCGATACTGACGGAGCCTGATACCACGTTAATCAGTAATGAATCACTTTCGGAAAAGCCGGCCGCTTGCCAGAGTACGGCGCCGTAATAGAACACGACATTGATGCCTACCAATTGCTGCAATACCGCCAAACCAATACCGACCCACATAATCGGGCGAATCTTGTTAGTGGTTTTATCAATCAGGTCTGACAGGCGGGGTTTATGATGGTCTGCGGCGAGTGAGGCGTTAATCTCACGCATCTTGATGTCACCTTCGATGGTGCCATAGAGCTTGTTCAGCACCGCTTGCGCGCGGGCTTGTTGACCGGAGGCGACCAAAAAGCGCGGGCTTTCCGGAATAGCCAACAAGGCCAGCAGGAAGATGGTGGCGGGGACGAGTTCGACCCAGAACATCCAGCGCCAGGTTTCATAACCCAGCCAGAAAACAGACAACGATGAGCCAGCGATATCCGCCAGGAAGTAATTGCTCACAAATGCCGCCGTCAAGCCGGTGATGATCGCAATCTGCTGTACAGAGCTCAGCTTGCCGCGGTAGCGTGCCAGCGCCACTTCACTGATATATGCCGGGCACATCACGCTGGCGGCACCGACGGCCAGGCCGCCGAGGATGCGATAAATAATGAATTCCAGCGATGAGGTGGCGATACCCGAGCCCCAGGCGGATACGATAAAAAATACCGCTGCCACAATCAGGACCGCGCGGCGGCCGTGTTTGTCCGCCAGGGTGCCGGCGAAAAATGCACCGACGGCGCAACCCAGCAGCATGGAAGACACACTGAAACCGGTCCCCATGGAGTCGGAATTAAACGCCGTTTGTAAACCATCGACAGTGCCATTGATGACGCCGCTGTCGAAACCAAAAAGAAAACCACCGATGGTGGCAATACAACTGATCAGGATAATAAACGCGCTATTAGCCTGGGTGGGTGTAGATGACTCGTTCATGGTGATACCTGATTATTGAAATTATCTATTTGTCTCTAGTGAAGCATGGCAATGGGCAGCGGGGCTGCGCCGTGGTGACCATAGCATATTGATGCACGGGACAACATTGCCGGCAGGTCGGGCTTGGGTGTCAAATGCCTTGCCGGGCAGGATCAAGGCGGGTTTCATCGGGCGGTGTGTCTAGCGGTTGAAGTGCCTGACGATATGACGCGGTAATCTTAGCCTAATATGGTTTTACAGACTATATGTGCCGGGTATATGCATTGTGCCGCAATACACACGCATTAACCCGTCTCTTGGCGGTATAAAAAAGCCCTCATGCGAGGGCTTTTGCGTGCGGGGGGTGATGATCAGATCTCGAAGGCAAAGCCCATCTCGGTGAGCTTTTTATAGGCGTCGTCATCGAACCGATACAAATTGGCGGCGCGATGCGGGACCCCTTGCTGCTTTTCATTGCAGGGCGTCAACAGGTTCATCTTCATGATCTTGCGGCGGAAATTGGGTTTATCCAGCTTCACATTGAGGATGGCTTCGTACAGGGATTGCAATTGAAGCAAGGTGAATTTTTCCGGCAGCAGGTTGAATCCGATCGGCTGATGACACACCTGGTGGCGCAGGAACTTGATGCCATGCGCAACGATCTCGGAATGGTCATAAATCAAAACGGGCAGGTTGTTAACACTGAACCAGCGCGCATAGGAGGTGCTCTGGCCTTCAATCATCGGATAATCTTCGGCGCTGACCAGGGCGTAGTAAGCAATGGTGACCACGCGGTCATTGGGAAAACGGTCTACCCGGCCAAAGGCTTTTAACTGTTCCAGGTACAGCTCTTTAACGCCCGTCAATTCTTCCAGCAAACGTGATGCAGCATCGCGCAGGTTCTCGTCGTAGCGAATCCAGCCACCGGGCAACGCCCATTTATCTTTATGGATGGGATCATGGTGTTTGATCAGCAGAATTTTCAGTTGGTCGTGGTCCAGGCCGAAAATCAGGTTGTCGATAGAGAGTGCCTGGATAACATTTTGGGGCGAATGTAATGGTTCGACGTGGCTGTGTTTGGGTGACGATGGAATGTGGCGGGTGGGCACGATGATAGTTCCTCATTGGTGGTATGGCGACGCACAGGCGACGCTTGTCTCGCCGATCCCTGTCCGGTACAGCAGCTCGTGCCGATACGGGCTACCAGGCAGGCAAATCTTCCCGCATTGTATAAGGCTGCCACCTAATGGTCGAGCATGAATATAAATAAGATAATTTCGGTGCCGGGGGAGGCAAAATCCGTAAAACTGTACTATATTATTCTTGTGGTCAGTAGGACAATAAGATATCATCTGCCTTAATTTGCGGTTTCCCGGCAGAGGGCAGCTAAACCTGCGTCAGTCCGGTTGATCCTGGGGAAAATCCCGTTACCCACGGATCTGTCGTTCATCGCAAAACACACTCATTAAAGCGTCTACCAAGAGAATAAGCATGCTGTTTTTAGGTATTGATGTAGGCAGCTCCTCCGTTAAGTTATCCGTACTTGATGGGCAGAGCGGCAAAAGCCTCGGCTCGATCTCGCACCCCGAGAGCGAATTAGCGATCCAAAGTCCGCGGGCCGGCTGGGCCGAACAGGACCCGGCGGTCTGGTGGGACTGTGTCAAACAAGGCTGCCGCCGTTTGTTTGCCAGCGACAAGATTGATCCTTCGCGCATTAGCGCTATCGGCATTTCTTATCAAATGCACGGACTGGTGTTGGTGGATGCTCAACAACAGGTGCTGCGCCCGGCAATTATCTGGTGTGACAGTCGCGCTGTGGCCAATGGCAACCAGGCACTTCAGGAGTTGGGTCAGGGCTATTGCTTTGATCACCTGTTGAACTCGCCCGGTAATTTCACTGCCGCCAAATTGCGTTGGGTACAGGAGAATGAACCGGATACCTTTGCGCGTGTGCACAAGATGATGTTGCCCGGTGACTACATTGCGATGAAGTTGACCGGTGAAATTACCACCACGGCATCCGGCCTGTCGGAAGGTACCTTGTGGGATTTCCAGAACAAATCCGTAGCAACACGGTTGTTGGAACATTGGCAGATTTCTACCGACGTTATCCCCACGCTTGTGCCATCTTTTGGTGAGCAGGGTATCGTCAATGCCGCAGCGGCGAATGAACTGGGTATTCGCGCCGGTACGCGCGTCAGTTATCGCAGTGGCGATCAGCCGAACAATGCGTTCAGCCTCAATGTGCTGCAACCCGGTGAAGTGGCCGCCACAGCGGGAACTTCCGGCGTAATCTACGGTGTAACAGATAAGCCCGCCGCCGATCTGGAGTCGCGGGTCAATACCTTTTTGCACGTTACCAATAGCGATGAAAAGCCGCGCAATGGCGTGCTGGTATGTGTGAACGGCACCGGCCGTTTGTACAGCTGGTTGCGCCAGACATTAAATGCCACCGGTCAATCGGTTTCCTATGCGCAGTTAAACGCATTGGCAGCGGACATTCCTGTAGGCAGCGACGGTTTGATCTTCCATCCATTTGGTAATGGTGCCGAGCGTATCTATCAAAATAAAAATCTTGGTGCGCAACTGCGCAACCTGGACTTCAATCGCCATGGTTTAGGTCACATGGTGCGCGCAGCGCAGGAAGGCATTGTCTTCTCGCTCAACCAGGGGTTCGATGTGTTAAAAGCCCTGGGTGGTCGCTGTGAAGTTGTGCGTGCTGCCAAAGGCAATATGTTCCTGAGTGATGTCTTTACTCAGGCATTTGCCAACACCACGCAAGCAGCAGTTGAGTTGTTTGAAACCGATGGTGCAGAAGGAGCCGCTCGCGCAGCCGCATTGGGCAGTGGCTTTTATGCAACACAAGCAGACGCATTCAATGGTCTGCAACGCGTTGGTGTGGTCGAGCCGGATAAAGCGCTGTTTGCGCAATATCAGGATGCTTATCAACAGTGGGCAGCGTTGTTACCCGTGTAAGCAATCGCAAGGCCGTTTTATTTTTTAATTTTTTACCGATGATCATTGTCCGCTTGCAGGCGTGATCAACATTGACATCCATGAGGTTGGTTACTATGAGCATTGTGTTGGGTAGCAAAGAATATTTTCCCGGTATCGGCAAGATTGGCTACGAAGGTCCGGATTCTGATAATCCGCTCGCGTTTAAATATTACGACGAGAACCGTGTCGTTGCCGGCAAGACCATGAAAGAGCATTTCCGTTTTGCGGTATGTTATTGGCACACCTTCTGCGGCGCCGGTCACGATCCTTTCGGCCCGGGCCCATTTCATTTCCCCTGGGCAAATACCGCCGATGCGGTAGGCCGCGCGCGCGAAAAAATGGATGCGGCGTTTGAGTTCATTACCAAACTGGGCGTGCCCTACTACTGCTTCCACGATATCGACCTGATCGACGAAGGCAGCACCCGCGCAGAAACCTCCAAGCGTCTGCAAACCATTGTTGAATATGCGAAAGAAAAACAAAAAGCGTCTGGCGTAAAATTGCTGTGGGGTACCGCTAACCTGTTCAGCAACCCGCGTTATATGAACGGTGCGTCAACCAATCCGGATTTCAACACGGTTGCCTATGCCGGTGCGCAATTGAAAGACGCGCTGGATGCAACCATCGCCCTTGATGGTGAGAACTACGTGTTCTGGGGCGGTCGTGAAGGTTATATGAGCCTGATCAATACCGACATGAAGCGCGAACAGGAACACATGGCGCGCTTCCTGACCATGGCACGGGACTATGCTCGTGGCCAGGGCTTTAAAGGTACCTTCTTTATCGAGCCCAAGCCCATGGAGCCGTCCAAGCACCAATACGACTTTGATGCGGCGACAGTGATCGGCTTCCTGCGTCACCACGGTCTGGATAAAGATTTCAAATTAAACCTGGAGACCAACCACGCTACTCTCGCAGGTCATACGATGGACCACGATATGCAAGTGGCTGCTGATGCCGGCATGTTGGGTAGTATGGACGCTAACCGCGGCGACTATCAAAACGCCTGGGATACTGACCAGTTCCCCAACAATATCAATGAAACTGTCGACATGATGCTGGTGTTGTTGCGCAGTGGCGGCTTCCAGGGCGGCGGCGTGAACTTCGATGCGAAAGCCCGTCGTAACTCCACCGATTTCGTGGATCGTTTCTACGGTCACATTGGCGGCATGGATACCTTTGCGCGCGCATTGATTATCGCGGACGACCTGTTGCAAAAATCACCGCTGGAAAAAATGCGCAAAGAGCGTTATGCCAGCTTCGATAGCGGTAATGGTGCATTGTTTGAAACCGGTGATATGACCCTGGCCCAACTGGCCGATATCGGTAACAAGGTTGGTGAGCCGGCGCAGATCAGTGGCCAGCAAGAACTCTACGAAAATATCGTTAATCGTTATATTCGTTAATTACTGATTTTATGTAGCCCCCGATTGCCGGTCATCCAGCACGAATGGATGACCGGCATTTTTTTATCCGTGTTATTTTTATCGTATTAACTATCCTTAATAAACATTACCTTCACCCATGTTGCGGCGATGTGCCGTCGTCGAACAATAACAAAAACCGGCTTGGGATTATTGCTATGAAAACTGTCCGCGCAACATTCAATCAGCTCCTGTTAATGGCCGGAGTATGCGTCAGTTTATCCGCCTACGGCGCCCCGGCTGACCAGCCGCTTTACAAAGACAAAACCCAATCCATTGATGCGCGCGTCAATGACCTGATCAAACGCATGACCCTGGAAGAGAAAGTGGCACAGTTGCAAGCTGTGTGGATCAAGCGTCAGGAGTTGGAAACCGAATCCGGCGTCTTTACGCCGACCAAAGCAAAAGACATCCTTGGGCTGGGGATTGGTCAGATTGCGCGTCCTTCAGAAAATAAAGCGCCGGTTTCGCCCAACAAAACGCCCGAACAAACGGTGGCGTTTGTCAACGCGGCACAGCGGTGGTTGATAGAAAATACGCGCCTGGGTATCCCTGCCATTTTCCACGAAGAAGCCTTGCACGGACACGCGGGTCGCGATGCCACCAGTTTTCCCCAGGCTATTGCCTTGGCCAGTACCTGGGACCCGCAACTTGTTGAAGACATTTACCGGATATCCGCCCAGGAGATTCGTCGGCGCGGTGGTACTCAAGCATTAACACCCATCCTTGATGTGGCACGCGATCCGCGTTGGGGGCGTATTGAAGAAACCATGGGCGAAGATCCCTACCTGGTGGCAGCCCTGGGGGTGGCCAGTGTTAAAGGTTTCCAAGGCAATGAACCGGGACGTATTGGTGATGATCGTGTCATCGCCACCCTGAAACATCTCGCGGGGCACGGAGAGCCTGTAGGCGGTTTGAATACTGCACCGGCGCCGGTGGGCGAACGGCTATTGCGTGAAATTTTTCTGTTTCCGTTTGAAGCAGCGGTGAAGCTCGGCGGGGCGCGCAGTGTGATGGCTTCCTACAATGAAATCGATGGTGTGCCGTCTCATGCAAATGGCCAATTGCTCAACGATATCTTGCGCGGGGAATGGGGATTTAAAGGCGCTCTGGTGAGCGATTACTTCGCGATTAAGGAATTGGTATCGCGTCATCAGCTATCCGATAATCTGGCAGATGCCGCTATGCTTGCACTGAATGCCGGTGTTGATGTAGAGATGCCCGATGGCGAAACCTTTCCGTTGTTGGTGCAATTAGTTAAGGATGGCAAGCTCGACGAAGCCGTCATCAACCAGGCTGTCGCTCGGGTATTGCATGAAAAATTTTTATTGGGTTTATTTGAAAATCCCTACACAGATCCGGCGGGTGTTGCGGCATTTATTGGCAATGACCAACATCGTCAGGTCGCGCAACTGGCGGCGGAGAAAGCGGTGGTGTTATTAAAAAATGATAACAATCTGCTTCCCCTGGATATCAATAATCTGAAATCCATTGCGCTGATCGGACCCCATATTGATGAAGCCTTGCTCGGTGGTTACAGCGATGTACCCAAACAGACGGTCAGCATTTTACAGGGGCTGGAGGAGTATCTGGATGGCAGGATTACCCTGCGTCACGCACAAGGCACGTTGCTAACGCGGAATACCTGGCAGCCGGGCGCCGACTCAATTGCGGCTAATTCGTTT
>DATJLH010000158.1:0-14191 GCA_035490615.1 Cellvibrio sp. | reverse complement strand
GCGCCCTGGGCGGCATGGATAATGCGCGGGAGTTTGAGCACCAGTGGCGCCTGCATTATGTGAATGAGCGGGCCATCGCCGATTTGGCCGGGTTGGGTTTTAACTCGGTGCGCGTACCTTTCCACTACAACATGTTCTGGCAGAACGGTCAGCTCAGCGATCACGGTTTCCAGTATTTTGACCGTCTGATTGAATATTGCCGCACCCACGGTGTGTATATCCTGCTGGATATGCACGCCGCGCCCGGTTATCAAAACCCCGGCGATCATAGCGACAATCTGAATTCCAATGCCAGCCAACCGCGGGATTCCGTGAAGTTCTGGGACGGCAACAACATCCAGATCGCCCGTCAGGTATGGCGTCACATCGCCAACCGTTACAAGAACGAACCCATGATCTGGGGTTACGACCTGATCAATGAACCGGTACTGCCGCCGGGCCGCGAATATGAATTGCTGCCGTCATTGATCCAACTGCGCAACGCGATTCGCGAGGTAGATAACAACCACATCATCGTGGCGGAAGGCGGCTGGTGGGCGTCGCAATTGCAGGTACTCGACTGGACTGATCCTGCGACCCAGGCGGCCACTGGCGTGACGACGCGCTGGGACAACAACCTCGTCTATGAAACCCACCATTATGTGTTTGGCAATGCCGGCGCCCTGGCAGATATGTACACGCGGGATGACATCACCAACCGCTTGAATATTCCGCTGATCCTCGGCGAGTACGGCGAGGACACCAACGAGATCATTCGCACCGCGACCGACTGGTCAATCAACAATATCGCCGGGCATTTCCCCTGGTCGTTTAAGAAGATGTCCCACGACCGCACCCTGTGGACCATTCAGCCCAATAACCTCTACAACCAGGTCAAGAACTTCATCAACAACGGCGGTACGCCACCAGCCGGCGCCTATCAGGGCATGCTGGATTTTGCGCGCAACAACATCGCCAACGGCAGTGCTGGCCTCCAGTGGCACCAGGGGTTTTACGACGCGGTAAAACATAACGGCACCACCAACCCCGGCGGCCCTGGCGATGGCGCCATTACCAACGGGATTTACGAGATCATCAATGTGGGCAGCGGTAAGAGCCTGGATGTGCAGGACGTCTCCACCAGCAACGGCGCCAATGTGCAACTCTGGGCCCGCACCGGCGCCGACAATCAGCGCTGGCAGGTAACGGCATTGGGTAACAATGAATATCGTATAGAGGCTGTGCACAGCGGACGCGCCCTGGATGTAGCCAATGTCTCCACCGCCAACGGGGCGAATATCCACCTGTGGACTTATGGTGGCGGTGCCAACCAGCGCTGGCGCATTGAGCCGGTGGGCGATGTGTATCGCATCCTGTCGGTGTTGAGCGGCAAGTCGCTGGACGTGGCTGGCAACTCCACGGCCGACGGCGCCAATATCCAGCAGTGGGATTACTTCGGCGGCGGCAACCAGCTCTGGCAACTTTATTAATACAGGATCGTTAAAGCAGCCTGGCCAGGGACGGCCTCCATCTCTCAACGCATCACATGCTCAAACGCTAACGCCGCGTGGCTCTGCTATCTTTAAAATACCTCCACTGTCTTAAAACTGTCACATTCCCGTCATAATCTGAGGCGCATAAAGCTACTTGTCATAGGGGTACATGGTGTCCGACGCTTTCTTTAATCGCGAACTGAGCTTGCTGGAGTTCAACAAACGCGTGTTGTATCAAGCCTACAACCAATCCCTGCCTTTACTGGAGCGCTTGCGCTTCCTGTGCATCTTTTCCACCAACCTTGATGAGTTCTTTGAAGTGCGCGTGGGCGGGCTGGTGGAGATGATTGAACTCAATGCCCAGACGCCACCCGGCCCCGATGGGCTGAGCCAAACCCAGACGTTGACCGAAATTTCCGAGCGAGCCCATAAACTGGTGGAAGAGCAATACCGCATCCTCAATCAGGCACTTCTTCCGGCGATGCGCGAAAACGGCATCCGCGTACTGCGGCGGGATGAATGGAACAGCCAACAGGTGAAATACCTGAAAAGTTATTTTGAAACCGACGTGCTGCCCGTGCTCAGCCCCATCGGGCTGGACCCGGCTCACCCATTTCCGCGCATCCTCAACAAAAGCCTGAACTTTATCGTCAAGCTCGACGGTAAAGATGCCTTCGGACGCAACTCCGGCCGCGCAATAGTGCAGGTACCACGGTCGCTGTCCCACATCATTGAACTGCCGCCAGAGCTGGTCGGCGAAGGGCGCGAATTTGTGTTCCTGTCGTCGATCATCCATTACTTTATGGCGGAAATCTTTGTCGGCATGACGGTGATTGACAGTTACCAATTCCGCCTCACGCGCAACTCCGATATTTTTCTCGATGAAGAAGAAACCGAAGACTTGCTGCGCGCGGTTCAGGGTGAACTTGCTTACCGCCAATACGGCGATGAGGTGCGCCTTGAATTGACAGATACCTGTCCTACCGAGTTGGAACAATTTTTATTGCACCGCTGTGAAATCAAAGAGCGCGATCTTTATCGCATCAATGGCCCGGTGAACCTGAACCGTTTCAGCGACCTGTTCGATCTGGTAAAAGAAAGCCGCTTTTTCTTTACACCGTTTGTACAGGCGATGCCGAAATTTCCCAAGCGGTCCAACAGTTATTTTGAAGCACTGCAAAAGCAGGACATTCTGCTGCACCATCCCTTTGATTCGTTCCAGGGCGTGGTGGATTTTTTGCGCGAAGCGGCCACCGATCCCCATGTACTGGCGATCAAGCAGACCTTGTATCGCACCGGCTCCAATTCGCCGGTAGTCGACGCGCTGGTGGCCGCTGCTAAAAACGGCAAAGAAGTCACTGCCATTATTGAGCTGCGTGCGCGCTTCGATGAAGAACAAAACGTGGCACTGGCGGAGCGCTTGCAGCGTTACGGTATTCACGTGATTTACGGCGTAGTGGGTTATAAAACCCACGCCAAGATGTTGTTAGTGGCGCGGCGGGAGCAAAACAGCAAGGTGCGTTACTACGTGCATATGGGCACCGGCAATTACCATCCCAAGACCAGCATGATTTACACCGACTACGGTTTGATGACCAGCGACAAAGAGATCGGTGATGATGTGTATCGCATCTTCTTGCAGTTAAGCAGCATGGGCAAAGCGTCGAAGATGGACGCCTTGATGTACGCACCCTTTACCTTGCACAAAGGACTCGTCAGGCGAATTCGTACCGAGCGCGAACATGCCGAACAAGGAAAGCCGGGGCGCATTATTGCCAAGATGAATTCGCTCTACGATGAAGAACTGGTCAATGAACTTTACGCCGCGTCGCAAGCCGGTGTACAGATTGACTTGATTGTGCGCGGCATCTGCCAGTTGCGTCCCGGCGTTGAAGGCTTGTCGGAAAATATCCGCGTGCGTTCCATCATCGGGCGCTTTCTGGAACACAGCCGGGTTTTCTACTTTGAGAATAATGGCAATCCGGAATTACTCTGTTCCAGTGCGGACTGGATGAGTCGCAATATGTTCCATCGTGTGGAAACCTGCTTTCCCATCAAGAGCAAAAAAATTCGCGACCGTATCATGGAAGATTTGACGCTATACCTGGCCGATAACACCCACGCCTGGATTTTGCAGGAAAACGGCAATTACGTGATCACCGAACCGCAAGAAGGCGAGGAGCTGATTGATGTGCAGGCGATACTGCTGGATCGCTGGACCACACCCGTTATCAAATAGCGAGGCATGAAAAAGAAGGTGGGCTAATCGCCGTTCGCGATGACATCCAGAAGATAACCGATCTCTTCAAGATGCTGGGCTTCACTTTCAAGGTCAGCGTGGGTCAAGGTATTGGCTTCAAGCCAGGCCGTCGACAGGGTGAGTTTTAATTTGTGATTACTGGCGCGGAGTTTAATCGGCAAGCGCCCTTCTTTTTTGCGCCCGCGATGAAAGATAATCGCCAGGCGCAAAAGGATTGCCACCTGTAACAGCGCCGTGTTTTCCAACGGAAATTGTTTGACCGGAAAACGTTTGCGATGCGCCAATACCAGCGCCGCCAATTGCTTTTGCTCCGCGCGCGAGCAACCGGCCATATCAACGTGCTCAACAATATATGCACTGTGTTTGTGGTAGTCGCTGTGAGCGATATCCAGTCCTACCGGATACAAACGTGCAGACCAGCGCAGCAGTTTACCCGCTTCATCAACATTCAATCCCCAACTATCGCTCACTTGTTCCAGTAACATGAGCGCGGTTTTTTCCACGCGCTCTGCTTTCTCCAGATTCACATGAAACCGTTTGGCCAGGGCATCCACGCTGGCCTGGCGAATATCGTGATCTTCAAGTCGCCCTTTCAGGTCATAGAGCAGGCCTTCGCGCAATGCCCAATCGGCAGCGGTCATCTGATCCAGCTGCAGGCTTTCAAAGAGTGCGCTCAATACAATGACACCGCCGAGGAAAACCGCCTGGCGATCGTCAGATAAACCGGAGATCTTTAAGTCGGTGTTGCCGTGCTGGCGGTACATCTGCACGATGATGTCGAGACTTTGCTTCTTGATGGTGCCATCACTCCAGCCCATGCTCTGGCACACTTTAGCTACCGCCTTGATAGTGCCGGAGGCGCCGAGTACTTCTTGCCAGCCCTGCTCAACAAACAGGTCGTTCACCGGCTCCAATTCCTGCAAGCAGGCAATGCGCGCTTTTTTGATCGCTTTGTCGGTCACTTTGCCGTCAAAGAAAAATTGTTTGGCGATGGCAACACAACCCATGCTCAAACTCTCTTTCAACAAGGGCGCCATGCCCTGGCCCAGAATGATTTCGGTACTGCCACCGCCGATATCAATCACCATACGTTTCCCTTCGCCGGGCGCAATGCAATGGGCTACGCCCAAATACACCAGCCGCGCTTCTTCATCGCCGGAAATAATCTCCACCGGATGTCCCAGGCGCGCCTGGGCTTCCTGTAAAAATTGACGCGAATCGGTAATGCTGCGCAGGGTTTTGGTGCCGACGATGCGCACGCTGCGCGAGGGATATTCGCGCAAACACTCACCGAAGCGTTCCAGGCAAGCCATAGCTTTTTCGCGCGCTTCGTCGCTCAAACTGCCATCGGCCTGCAAACCCCAGCCGAGGCGCACCGGCTCACGCAGACGATCCAGCAGGATCAACTGGTCATTGTCCCAGCGGGCGATGATCATATGAAAACTGTTGGAGCCAAGATCGATAGCGGCGATATGGCTGGCGTGAGCGGTTTCTTTACGGGAGAGATTGAACATGACATCGACACCGGATTGCAGTGGTAAATCATGTACCGCCCACCCTCAACGGAGGGCATTCACGCAGAGTGTTGAATGACAGCGGCAGGTTTTTCGATCAACAAAGGATCTTGTTCATCGTTTCACTTGTTTATCGTTTCAAGATTGCCAAAAAGTGTAGCACGCAGGCAGCAAACCACTGCCTGCGATAACAAAAAATCAATTGGCTGTGGCGGGCGCTTCTTTGCCGGCTTCAGCTTGTTGCTTGGCCATAACCACGGCCTGGGCAAACACGGCATCAAAATTAATTGGCGCCAGCATTAATGGCGGGAAAGTACCGCGATTCAAAATACTGTCGATGGCTTCGCGCGCGTAAGGAAACAGTATTTGCGGGCAAGCGGTATTGATCACCTGGCTCAACTGGATACCTTCAAAGCCGGAGATCGCAAAGATACCGGCTTGCTTTACTTCCACGAGGAACACGGTGCGACCCTCAATCTTGGCGGTGATGGTCAGCAGCAATACCACTTCGTGGGTGCCTTCATCCAACTGATTGACCTGCACGTTTAAATCCTGCTGGATATTCGGCTTGAATTGCTTGGTAAAGGCTTCAACACCCATCGGGGTTTCAAAGGAAATATCCTTGAGGAAGATGCGCTGAATGGCAAAATTCGGGCCGCCGGCCTGCTCGTGATTATTAAGTTCTTGTGAATTATTTTCTTCGGACATAATGCACTCTATTGATTGCTGTTACTGAAAGATTAAAAGCGGATGCGACCACAGCGGCAAACATTATTTCGCCAGCAACTCATCCAGCTTGCCGTTTTTGTCCAGCGCCCACAAATCGGTAAACCCGCCGACATGCACATCGCCAATCCAGATTTGCGGCACCGTGCGCTGTTTACTTTTTTCCATCATTTCCTGCCACAGATGAGGCTCACGATCGACGCGAATTTCTTCTGCGGTTACGCCTTTTTGCGCCAACAATTTTTTGGCGTTATTGCAATAAGGACATACTGCTGTGGTGTACATCAAGACCCGCGCCATAGTGACCTCTCGTGCCGACTACTTTTTTACCAGCGGCAAATTCTGCGCTTGCCACTCCGCAATACCACCGGACAGGCGACGCACAACAAAGCCCTGCTTTTCCAGCGTCCGTCCAACACTACCGGCGTGCTGACCCAGCTTGTCGGCCACGATGATGATCTTGCTTTTGTAGCTCTCCAACTTATCCAGCTCAGCGGCAACCTTGCTGAACGGAATATTGATAGCACCCACAATATGGCCCGCTTTAAATTCTGCACTGTCGCGCACATCCAGCAGCACGGCAGAATCCTTATTGAGCAATTGCGTAACTTCGTGCACGGAGATGGGGCGACCACTCTTGATGCGTTCACGCCAGGCGTAGATATAAATCAACACCACCAGCGTACTGACCAGCAGCCATTCCTGACTGATAAATACAAAGAAATTCACAGGTTACAGATTCCTTTAACAAAAGAGCCGCAACAGGTCGCATCACCTTGTCATCATCGTTGACAGCGATAAGCCTGCGCTGGATGTGGAGGCAGGTCGATGGATATCAAGCGATAGACGCGCTATTTGTTGCAGATAAATTTTTTCAAACGGACCCGGACAACCAATCCCGGTAACATGGACCGCACCTAATACGATGACCCGAATATCCGTTACAGGGTGCAAAGAAGGGCGGCAGTATACACCATGCACCGGGTATTTCTCAGTCATTGTCATAGTGTTCACTGGCTTAACCGGTTAGAATATGCCGCACTCGCCGATGGGCAGCAGACGATGAAATAGCAGCCTGATGTCGGCAAATTCCTGAATATTTCCCCCACCTCTGGATTGTAGAAGCGACGACTGAGTATGACCGCGACCAAAAAACCCCTCGTATTGATTATCCTCGACGGCTTTGGCCATTCGGAAAAGACCGAACACAACGCGATTTATGCGGCAAATACCCCGGTGTGGGACAAGCTCTGGGCCAATAATCCCAAAAGCCTCATTGCCACCTCCGGCCTGGATGTCGGCCTGCCGGAAGGCCAGATGGGTAACAGCGAAGTCGGCCATATGACCCTCGGCGCCGGGCGCGTCGTTTACCAAAGCCTCACCCGCATCAACAAAGCCATCAGCGACGGTGATTTCTTCACCAATCCGGTGTACGTCGAAGCCATCGACGCTGCTGTCGCCAATGACAAAGCCGTACATATTCTCGGCCTGCTGTCGGATGGCGGTGTTCATGCTCACCAGGACCACATCTACGCCATGATCCGAATGGCAGCCCAGCGCGGCGCCAAGCAGATTTACCTGCACGCGTTCCTCGATGGCCGCGACACAGCGCCGCGCAGTGCGGAAGCCTCACTGCAAAAAGCCGAAGACCTGTTCCGCGAACTGGGTGTGGGCAAGGTGGCTTCCATCATCGGCCGTTACTTTGCATTGGATCGCGACAACCGCTGGGACCGAGTAAAAGCGGCCTACGATGTAATGGTCACCGGCGCCGCCGAATTTGATGCGCTCACGGCCGTCGAAGGGCTCAAGGCCGCTTATGCGCGCGATGAGAATGATGAATTTGTGAAAGCCACCGTTATCTGCGCTGAAGGCGAAGAAGCCGGCACCATCCAGGATGGCGACTCGGTGATCTTTATGAACTTCCGCCCCGACCGCGCCCGCGAGATTACCCGCGCATTGATCGAACCGGAGTTCGATGGCTTTGAGCGCGAGTTAGCGCCGAAGATTGCCCATTTTGTCCAAACCACCGAATACGCTTCGGACATCAAGGCACCCGTTGCTTTTCCGCCGGAAGACCTTACCAATTCCTTCGGTGAATACCTGTCCAACCAGGGCAAAATCCAGTTACGGATCGCTGAAACCGAAAAATACGCACACGTGACCTTCTTCTTCAACAGCGGCACGGAAACCGTGTATCCCGGTGAAGATCGCATCCTGGTGCCCTCCCCCAAAGTAGCCACCTATGACCTGCAGCCTGAAATGAGCGCACCGGAAGTTACCGACAAACTGGTTGCCGCAATTGAGTCTGGCAAGTACGACGCCATCATCTGCAACTACGCCAACGGCGATATGGTGGGCCACTCCGGTATCTTTGAAGCTGCCGTCAAAGCGGTAGAAGCGCTGGATGTTTGCCTGGGCCGCGTACTGGGCGCGCTGGAAAAAGTCGGCGGGGAAGCCCTGGTGACTGCCGACCACGGCAACGTGGAAGAGATGTTCGACGCTGAATCAGGCCAGGTCAGCACGCAGCACTCAACCTTGCCGGTGCCCTTCGTCTACTGCGGTAAGCGTCAGGTGACCATCGCCGATGGCGGCTCCCTGGCTGATGTGGCGCCCACCATGTTGCATTTGATGGGGCTGCCGCAACCCGCCGAGATGACCGGGCGCAACCTCATTACTGTAAAGTGATGCGGTGCGCGAAAGACTGTTAATAAAAACAACTGCTATGCCATCCGGGCCGCATTGCGGCCCGGGCTTCTCTCCGCAGGAACTGGTTCCATGAGCAGGTATTCATCAATTTCTATCCTCTTCAACTTCCGCGTTTACGCCGTCGCTCTGATGTGCTTTCTGGCTTCTGCCAGCCTCGCTGACCAACAGGAAGATATGAAAGCCTTGCAGGAGAATATCCAGCAATTGCAGAAGGAATTGAAATCCATTCAAGGTGAGCGCAGCGAGCTGCAAAAAAATCTGCAAAAGTCCGAGACAGAAGTCGGTGAGCTGTTAAAAAAAATCGAGCAGATTAATCGCGACCTGAAACAACAGAACAACCAGCTCAAGGAGCTGCAACAGGAGCGCGAAACCCTGCAAGGGGCCAAACGCTCACAACAGTCAGAGGTCGCTGCGCAAGTTGCCTCGGCGTACCAACTTGGCCAGCAAAGCCAGATCAAGTTATTGCTCAACCAGGAGTCACCGGAGCGGGTGAGTCGCCTGCTTAAATACCATCAATATTTTCTCGCCGCACGCGCTGAAAAACTGGCCGCGTATCAGGCCACGCTGGAACAACTGGATGAGCTGGAACCCCGTATCGCCGCCAAAACCCTGGAGTTGGATAAGAGTCAAAAAGCGCTGCAAGCCCGCCATCAGGAATTGAAGCAGCGCCAACAGGATCGTCAACAGGCCCTGGCCAGGATCAACAGCACCCTGAAAGATAAAGATCAGGAACTGCGCCAGATGGAGGAAGACCGCAAACGCTTGCAAGCGCTGTTGCAACAGGTAACCCATACCGTCGGCTCGGTTCCCTTGCCTGACGGCAATGAAAAATTCAGCAGCCGCAAAGGGCGGTTGCCCTGGCCCACCGATGGCAAGGTCATCCACCGGTTCGGTAGCCCACGCGTGAGCGGCCAGATGCAATGGAGCGGCATGATGATTCGCGCCGCCGAAGGCAAACCGGTGATTGCCGTGCATCACGGGCGCGTGGTCTTTGCCGATTATTTTCGCGGGCACGGTTTACTGCTGATTGTGGATCACGGCGAAGGTTTTCTAAGCCTGTATGCGCACAACCAAAGCCTGTTTAAAACGACGGGTGATTGGGTGCGCGCGGGTGATGCCATCGCCAGCGTGGGCAACAGCGGCGGCCAGGCGGAAACAGCGTTGTATTTCGAGATTCGTCAAAACGGCAAACCTACTGATCCGGCCACGTGGCTGGCGCGGGCGTGACAGATTCAGCAGCGTCGATTGCTGATTACACCGATTTTTTGCTGATCGAACCGATATATAACGCAAACTGTGCACCTGCTGCTGGCCAGCGGCAGCAACTTGTTTTAGATTGACCGTCTTTTCACCCGATACATAAGAATGCGGAGCTGAATACCGCAGGAGATTCCGATGCTTTACGCACACCGCAAACCTTCATTGATTCTGCTGGCGTTACTCAGCCTGGCTCTGCCGATCCGGGCCCAGGATGCCAAAACGTCGCAGCAGGACGAAGGCTTGCTGCCTCTGGAAGAGCTTCGCACCTTTACCCGCGTGTACGATCATATCCGCAGCGGTTATGTGGAAGAGGTCAGCGATGCCAAGTTACTGGAATATGCCATCAAAGGCATGATTGCCGAACTGGACCCGCATTCAAGCTACCTCGATAAAAAGGCCTTTGAAGACTTGCAGGAAAATACCACTGGCGAGTTCGGCGGCGTCGGTGTGGAAGTTGGTATGGAAAATGGTTTTATCAAAGTCATCGCCCCGATTGACGATACACCTGCGCAAAAGGCGGGTATCGAAGCCGGCGACCTGATTATTCGCCTGGACGACAAGCCGGTAAAAGGCATGAACCAGAACGATGCCATCCAGATGATGCGCGGCCCCAAGGGCAGCAAGCTGAAGATGACCATCGTGCGCAAAGGTGTGGAACAGCCTTTCGATGTAGAGATAGTACGCGACATCATCCGCACCCAGAGCGTGCGCACCCGCCTGCTGGAAAACGATTACCTCTATGTGCGTATCGCCCAGTTCCAGCTCAACAGCGGCAAGGACATGACGCGCAAGATTCTCGAACACCAGGAAAAGAATCCGGAGCTACGCGGCATTGTGCTGGACCTGCGCAATAATCCCGGTGGCGTGCTGCAATCCTCCGTTGAGGTTGCCGATGCTTTCCTCGACAGCGGTCTGGTGGTGTATACCGAAGGCCGGCTGGAAAACAGCGATGTTAACTACCATGCGACGCCTGGCGATATTGCCAAAGGTCTGCCCATGGTGGTGTTGATTAATGATGGTTCTGCGTCGGCCTCCGAGATCGTTGCCGGGGCCTTGCAGGACCACAAGCGGGCAGTGCTGCTGGGCACACGCAGCTTCGGCAAGGGCTCTGTGCAATCCATCATCACCATCAACGAGGAACGTGCAGTAAAACTCACCACCGCCCTTTATTACACCCCCAGCGGTCGCTCCATCCAGGCCCAGGGTATCGAGCCCGATGTTATCGTTGAACGCGCCCAGGTCACGGCGCTTAAACCGGCGGGCGGAACCACCGAGGCAGATCTGGCGGGCCACCTGAGCAACACCCGTGGCGGCGACGAAAGCACCAGCCAGAAACGTGAGAAGGACCGCCTCGCTACCCAGGAATTACTGACCAAAGATAATCAACTCCACGAAGCGCTGAACCTGCTCAAGGGCTTGCATATCTTCCGCCAACAGCAATCCATCATGCTTCACGCCGCGCTGGACGCTGAAGCTGACGAAACGGCAGAGTCCAACGCAGACACCCCGACATTGAATCCCGACCCTCAGGAATGACGCCCGCGTGAACTGGCGGTTGGGTATCCTTGTCGCGCTCTGGTGCCTCGCCCAGCCTGTCTTTGCCGCCCGACTCGCCATCATCATCGATGACATTGGCTATAACGGCCCCCTCGGCAGACGCGCCGCCGATCTGGACGGCGCCTTTACCCTCGCCGTCCTGCCCTTCACACCCCATACCCGCGAACTTGCCCAGCGCGCTCACGCGCAGGGCAAGGAAATTATCCTGCACGCACCCATGAGCAATACCCGGCACATGCCCTTGGGTAAGGGTGGGCTGGAAAGTGGTATGGACTACGAAGAGTTTATGGTTACCCTGCGCGCTGATCTGGCTGAAATTCCTCATCTCGCGGGCGTTAACAACCATATGGGCAGCCAGCTTACCCAGGAGCCCGGTCCGATGGGCTGGGTGATGGATGAGCTGGTCCGCCGCGGCCTGTATTTTGTGGATAGCCGAACCAGCGCCGCCAGTCAGGCTCTGGTCGTCGCAGAAGCCTATGGCGTTCCTTCGCTAAAGCGGGATGTGTTTCTCGACAATATCCGCACCCCGGAACATATCCGTGAGCAACTGATGAAGGCCGTACAACTGGCCAAGCGGCGCGGCAGCGCGGTCGCTATCGGTCATCCTTATCCGCAGACGCTAAGCGTATTGGAGCAGGCACCCGCACTGCTGGCGAACCATGGCGTCGAACTGGTTTTTGCGTCTGATTTAATGCCAAGGCCATCACAGCTTGGGGCAAAAACCGGAACCTCCTGCCTGGCCCCACCTCCAAAATTGTGGGTGCAGCCATCCACCCAACCAGAACCTGTAACCATCCACAGCCTGCTCGAAGGTGTCGTGGAATTTGGTTATCAGTAGTAAGAGATGACATACCAACTCGATATATCCATTTTCAGGGACGCAGGTTTATAATCTTTTAGTGGTGATTTTTAGCTAAAAGACCTTACTTAATTATCAAGGACGGCCTTGGATGGCTACCACAACTGGCTGTGTATTCAGTCGTATTAAGCCAATAGTAACTACAGGAACCCAGACTATGAACAATCGAGCAGGCGAAAACGGCAAAGTCCCCGCCCGTAGTGGCCGCTTCTTGAAGAAAGAAGGTTATTGGTACTACAGCACGCGCGAGGGTGTGGATATTGGCCCATTCGACAGCCGTGAGGATGCAGAAGTGGGCGTGGGTGAATTCATTGATTTCATTTGTGCATCCGAACCACAGGTCTTGGCGGCACTTAAGCAGTACCGCGCAGCGTAATCCATACAAAACAACAGACTATAAATCCACACAAAAAAGGGCGCTTCTCAAAGCGCCCTTTTTTATGTTCATCTTTTTTAAAGGCGAACTTCAATACCCCGTTCATGCATGTAGGCTTTAGCCTGGGGAACGGTATATTCGCGGAAATGGAAAATACTGGCCGCGAGCACGGCGTCTGCTCGCCCCTGGGTAACACCATCCACTAAATGTTGCAGATTGCCGACACCGCCGGAAGCGATGACCGGTACCGGTACCGCATCGCTGATCGCGCGCGTCACACCAAGATCAAAACCATTTTTGGTTCCATCGCGATCCATACTGGTTAACAGGATTTCTCCGGCGCCGTAACGTGCCATACGCGCCGCCCATTCCACCGCATCAATCCCCGTTGGCTTGCGCCCGCCGTGCGTGAAGATTTCCCAGCGCGGGGTTTCACCCTCAGCGCTTACACGCTTGGCATCAATGGCGACGACAATACATTGCGCACCGAAGCGATCCGATGCGGCTTTCACAAAGTCCGGATTGAACACCGCCGCGGAGTTGATACTGACTTTGTCAGCACCGGCATTGAGCATGCGGCGGATATCGTCCACGGTCCGAATACCACCGCCGACAGTGAGCGGAATAAACACTTCACCGGCAATTTTTTCTACCGTGTGAACCGTGGTATCCCGCTCCTGATGACTGGCAGTAATGTCGAGGAAGGTAATTTCGTCGGCACCTTCCTGGTTGTAGCGCTTGGCAATTTCTACCGGGTCGCCGGCATCGCGGATATCGAGAAACTGCACGCCTTTAACGACGCGACCATTGTCGACATCGAGGCAGGGAATAATGCGTTTGGCGAGTGGCATGGTTTACCTGTCAAAAATATTCAATTAATTCGCATCACACCAGGCTTGTGCTTCGGCCATCTTGAGTGTGCCTTCGTAAATAGCACGCCCGGTAATTGCACCGCAAATTCCCTTGTGAGCCTCAGCTTTAAGCGCTTTGATGTCATTCATGTCGGTAATACCACCGGAAGCGATTACCGGAATGCTTGATGCCTGGGCCATAGCCACGGTGGCCTGGACGTTGACGCCTTGCATCATGCCGTCGCGGGCGATGTCGGTGTAGACAATGCTGCTTACGCCATCCTGTTCAAAGCGTTTGGCCAGTTCGCTGGCCTGGATATTGGACACTTCCGCCCAACCATCGGTCGCCACCCAACCGTCTTTGGCGTCGAGGCCAACAATGATGTGACCGGGGAATTGTTTGCACATGTCGGTAACGAATTGCGGTTCTTTTACGGCTTTGGTGCCGATGATGACGTATTGCACGCCAGCCTGGAGGTAGTGTTCGATGGTGTCGGCGCTGCGAATGCCGCCGCCGATCTGGATCGGCAGTGTGGGGTAGGCTTGGGCAATGGCGGTGACGACGCTACCGTTGATGGGTTTGCCTTCGAAGGCGCCGTTGAGGTCGACG
>DATJLH010000157.1:0-20521 GCA_035490615.1 Cellvibrio sp. | reverse complement strand
GTGCGCAGCCTGGCGAAGTGTTTCGGCGGCCAATTTTCCCGTGTGCAGTTCACCCCAGACCTGATGCCCAGCGATGTCACCGGTCACGCCATGTTCAACATGGCCAAACAGGAATTCGAGATTCGTCGCGGTCCGGTGTTTACCAACTTGTTATTAGCGGATGAGATCAACCGCGCCCCGGCAAAAACCCAGGCTGCTCTGCTGGAAGTCATGCAGGAAGGTCAGATCACCATCGAGGGCGAATCCTTCAAAACCGGCGAGCCGTTTATGGTACTCGCCACCCAGAACCCGGTGGAGCAAGAGGGCACCTATCCGCTGCCGGAAGCAGAGCTGGACCGGTTTATGTTGAAGGTCATGATCGACTACCCCAGCGAAAGCGATGAGCAGGTCATGCTGCGGCACGTCAGCGGCCAGGCCCAGGGCGGCTTTGGCCTGGAAGATATCCGCACCCTGCTCAAAACATCCCATGTCCTGAGCCTGCAAAAGGTGGCGGAACAGATCACCGTGGATGACCAGATTCTGCATTACGTGGTGAAACTGGTGCGTACCACCCGCGAATGGAACGGCATCGCCCGTGGCGCCGGTCCGCGCGCCTGCATTGCGCTGCTCGCCGCCGCCCGTGCCTATGCCTTGGTCAAAGGCAACACCTTTGTTACGCCGGACGATGTCAAAACCATGTACCTCCCCGCCCTGCGCCACCGCATCCTGTTATCGCCGGAGCTGGCCATCGAAGGGGTGGACGCCGACCGGGTTCTTCACTCTGTCATGCAGCATGTAGAGGCGCCTCGACATTAGTAGGTCGGATTAGCCAAAGGCGTAATCCGACACCCGTACCAAGGAAACCAAACACCGCTTAGCAACCGAGACCACCCATGAAACCACACCACTGGAGCCGCCGCCGCTGGATACCGGGCAAACGTCTCTACGGCGGACTGCTCCTGTTAGCCTTGGCCGCCTTCGCTTTGGCGTTCGTGAATAGCTACTTTGCTCTGGGCAACAGCCTTGAGTCCGGCGGCGCGATACTGCTGGCCGGCCTGATTGTGGTGGGGGTGGATTACATGATGTCGCGCCAGTTACCGGGGATCGATGTCGAGCGCGAGGTCGCAGGCAACCTGGCGGTGGATAAATGGGCCAGTGTCACCCTGCAATTGCGCCACCAATTTAATCGACCTGTGCGGGTGCAGGTATTTGACGGCGTACCCGCCACCGCCGAACTGCAAAATCTGCCCTTATCCCTTGAACTCCTGCCCGGTCGAACCAGCCAGGTCAGCTATAACCTGCGCCCGTTGGAGCGTGGACCTCTGGCTATCGAGGCGGCTTACTTGCAAATCCCCAGCCCCTTGGGTTTTTGGCAAGTCCAGTACCGCAGTGGCACAACCAGCCAGGTGAAGGTCTATCCGGATTTTATGGCCATCGCGGCTTACACCATCCTGGCCACGGATAATCACACCAGCCAGATCGGTATCAAACGTAAGCCCCGGCGCGGCACGGGCCTGGAGTTCCAGCAACTGCGTGAATATCGCCTCGGCGACAGCCTGCGGCAACTCGACTGGAAAGCCACATCGCGCCGCCAGAAACTTATCTCGCGCGAATACCAGGACGAACGGGATCAACAGATTGTATTGCTGGTGGACAGCGGCCGCCGTATGCGCGCCAAGGATGACGAGCTCAGCCACTTCGATCATTCGCTCAATGCCATGCTACTGGTGAGCTACATTGCCCTGCGCCAGGGTGATAGCGTGAGCGTAATGAGTTTTGGCGAGGTCAGCCGCTGGATTCCGCCGCAGAAAGGCGTGGAACGGATCAAGAATCTGCTCAACGGTATGTACGACCTGCAGGCCGGGCAATGCGCGCCGGATTACACCGCTGCTGCGGAAAAACTGGCTCTGCTACAACAAAAACGCTCGCTGGTGATCCTGGTCACCAACTCCCGCGATGAAGACGTAAATGAATTGCTCCTGGCGGTAAACCTGTTGAAGAAACGCCATCTGGTGATGATCGCCAATATCCGCGAGGAAATTCTCGACCACCTGGAACAACGCCCGGTCGCCAACCTCGATGACGCTATCAGCTATGCCGGCGTGCAGCAGTATCTGAGCAGTCGCCGTGACGTGCAGAAAAAACTGACCGCCGCCGGGGTGTATACCCTGGACTGTACGGCAAAGGAATTGGCGGTGCGGGTGGCGAACAGCTATCTGGAGATTAAAGGGGCGGGGGTATTGTAAAGCGAACCCTTGCGGATTCGCTTTATCAGATCACAGGTTAACCTTACTCTTCCTCAGCGTAGTCCGAATATTCTGTTGACTCGGTACCGCTATCGGTATCGTAGTCGTCATACTGATAACTTTCGGCTGCCGCATTGGCTCGCTCGGTGTAATCCACGTAAGCCGGCAAGGCGATAGCCGCAATAATCCCGACCACCATGATGACCGGAAACGCCATACCGAGAATCCAGTTCCAGGTTTTATTCGGCGGTGGCTGCAAACCGAAATTATTCGTGCCTTTGGTGCCGGCGGCGAAGACCAGAAACAACGCCATAATAAAGTTCACCAAAGGTACAAACATGAGCAGGCAGAACCAGCCACTTTTGTTGAGGTCGTGTAAACGCTGGATCATTAAGATGACCGAAAAGGCGATCATCGCGATATACCCGACACCCACCAGCACCCAGAAAAATTCGGATACACCGAAAGCCAGCCCCAACCCGGCAGCCAGTACGGCATAGGCAACCAGCATAAATACAAAACTGTGGGAGAGATAACGCAGGCGCCCGATGCGTGTGTTCGGCGAAAAGAAATTCACCTCACCATAACCTTGGCCATCGACAGTCAATTGACCTTCCGGTGTTTGATAGGGATTGTTAGTTGCTTCCATGAGCATCTCCTTGAAATTATGAAATGGAATGACTCCGCTACGCCCCAAGATGTTGTAACGGATGCCAGAAATTGTAGACCCAAATCGGCGGTTTTGCGCGACGAAAAATATGATTGTGTCGACTAATTAAAAAAATAGCCGAACAGAAGGAGAGGCTTGAAAGAAGAATGCAGCAAGCGCCCACTCGCTGTGGGCGCCGCCGGTCTGGCTAACCGGTATCAGCTAAACAAGTTGCGGAAGAACAGCTTGATATTGTCCCAGAGACGGGCAAAGAAGCCTGCCTGCTCAACCGGTTGTAAGGCAATCAGATCCGTCTCGGCCTGCACCTTACCATCCAGTTCAATCACCACCTTACCCAAGGCCTGACCGGCTTCGATGGGTGCCTTGATGATGTCATTAATATGCATATTGGCTTGCAGGTCCTGCTGGCGACCACGCGGCAGGGTCAGCTTGATATCTTCAGCGATACCCAGCCCCACTTCATCACTTTTACCGCCCCAGATGCGGGTTTTACTGAGTTCCGTACCGGCGTTATAGAGCGAAAGGGTTTCGTAATAACGGAAGCCATAAGCCAGGAGTTTTTGCGACTCTGCCGCGCGGGCGTTCTCGCTGGTAGTGCCCATGACCACGGAAATCAAACGCATACCGTCGCGCTTTGCCGAGGCGACCAGGCAATAGCCCGCTTCTTCGGTATGGCCGGTTTTCAAACCGTCTACGGTTTCATCGCGGAACAACAACAGGTTGCGGTTAGGCTGGCGAATGTCGTTCCACACAAAATATTTTTCTTTATAGAGTGCGTAATGCTTGGGGTGATCGTTGATGATCGCGCGCGCCAGGATACCCAGGTCGCGGGCAGTGGTCAGGTGACCGTCGGCGGGCCAGCCGGTAGAGTTTTCAAAGTGGGTGCTGTTCATGCCCATCAAGGCGGCTTTTTGATTCATGACATCGACAAAGGCATCTTCACTGCCGGACACATACTCAGCCAGTGCCACCGTTGCGTCATTACCGGACTGCACAATCACGCCGAGCAATAAATCCTTGACCGACACCTGGGTGCCTTCACGGATAAACATCTTGGAGCCACCCATGCGCCAGGCTTTGACGCTGATGTTCACCATGTCTTCTTCGCCGATACGACCGTTTTCAATTTCTTCCGAAACGATGTAACTGGACATCATCTTGGTCAGGCTGGCTGGCGGTAACCGCTCATCCGCATTGTGCTCCACGATAACCGCACCGGTATCGGCGTCCATCAATAAATAACCCGTCGCAGCGAGTTGCGGCGGAGAAGGAATAATCACTTGCTGACTGGGTGCATTCGGGGTGGGAGACGGTTGAGCCAGCAAGGTATGGCTGGCAAGCAACAACAATGCACTGGTAAATAACGTTTTTAACATGGGAACAGAATCACTCGCTGTTATGGGTTCAAAAAAACTGGCGAATTGTACCAGCTGGTGACCGGATTTTTCGTCTGTCGCTGCACAAGTTTTCATTCTGTTTGCGCAAAAATGTGCACAACAAAAAACGCAACGGCATCAGAATTATTCGTAGACAACGTGTGCTTCAGGAATATTCAATTTTTTCACATCCAGTCGCACCTGCTGCAAATCCCGCGCATCGGTAATAGGCCCTACGCGCACGCGAAAGATTGGTTTGCCGGTTTGATTGCGGCTGATGATCACCGGGTAGGTCAGGTGGCCGGATACCTGTGCAGCGAATTGTTTTGCACTGGACTCAGAACTGAAGGCGCCGATTTGCAGATGCGTATTGGCCGGCAGTTTACTGCCCGCGATGACATTATTAGTGGCGTTGGCTTTCAGGGGCGCAGGCGGCGCATCATCCGGCAGGACAATCTCCACATCCACCACCCCGGTACCGGCATTGAGGATACCGATGCGCTGTGCAGCCGCGTAACTTAAATCAATGATGCGATCACTGTGGAAGGGGCCGCGGTCATTCACCCGCACCACAGCACTTCTGCCGTTCTTGATATTGGTGACCCGCACATAGGACGGAATCGGCAAGGTTTTGTGGGCGGCGGTCATGGCGTACATATCGTAGATTTCACCATTGGATGTGCGCCGACCGTGAAATTTTTTGCCGTACCAGGAAGCGCGTCCACGCTCTTTGTAGGAACTTTCATCTTCCAGCAAATAGTAGGTTTTACCCAGCACGGTGTAGGGATTTTTATTGCCCGCAATGGTGCGGGCTTCATGGCGCGGTACCGCATCGGGTACATGGGAGGTATCAATCTCGCTTTCCGGACCGCTGTCCTTGATATCGTCAAAATCCGGTTGTTTAGGGGTAGAGGGGTAAGGCGTAATGGGCGTACAGGCAAACAGCAACAGACCGGCCAGGCTCAATACCAGTGCGCGAATAACGATGCTCATTGGCCAGCCTCCATTTTTTCTCTGATTAACTGGCTGAGTTGATGCACGGCCATGGAATACAAATGGCTGCGGTTGTAACGGGTGATGACGTAAAAATTTTGCAGGCCAAGCCAATATTCTTCGCCGTGCTGGCCATCGAGTTTCAGGATCAGGGCTTTGGCATCCACGGGTAAATCCGTGATCGGCTGGTAGCCCCGTTTTTTCCATTCGGCAACCGTCACGCTTGGGGGATTGATCTCATTGAAGGTGTAGGTGGGCGCCTTTTTGCCCATATCATCGTCCGGCCGCACGCGACTGACCACCGGCTTACCACCCTGCCAGCCATGCTGTTTGAAATAATTGGCCACGCTGCCAATGGCGTCGGTGGTGTTATTCCAGATATCCGTGAAACCGTCCCCATCAAAGTCCACTGCATAGGCGCGATAGCTCGACGGCATAAACTGGCCGTAACCCATGGCGCCGGCATAAGACCCCTTGAATGCCAGCGGGTCCTGTTTTTGCTCGCGGGTCAGGAGAAAATAATTCTGTAATTCTTTGCGAAAAAAAGGTGCGCGGGGCGGGTAATCAAAAGCGAGCGTGGTGAGTGCATCAATCACGCGATGGCTGCCGGTATTTTTACCGTAGTTGGTCTCCACCCCGATAATCGCCACGATATATTCCGCGGGTACGCCAAACTCGCGCTCGGCGCGGGTCAAAGCCGCCCGGTTGTCGCGCCAGAATGTCACGCCATTATCGATACGGGCCGGGACGATAAAGATCGGGCGGTATTCTTTCCAGGTTTTGGTTTTTTCTGCCGGGCGGGAAATCGCATCAAGGATGTTTTGTTTCTTTTCTGCCTGGCCCAGCCATTGGCGCAGAGGTTCGGCGGCAAAGCCGTGGTCACGCACCATCTCATCGATAAAGCCCTGGGTTTCTGCGTGCTGGCTGTAATTCGCCGAGCCCGTGCTCGCGCATCCCAGTACCAGACAGCCGGTGAGCAGGCTGATGGTTTTTCCCAAGCTGAAGTAAGCAGATAAGCGCCTGGCTGGCGCAGCATCCGCCGCGTTGACTCGCGTCATTATTAAACCCCTTTTCGCACTGATACTCGCGCTGTACCTGGTTGGCCCACAGCGCCTGATTTATTTTCGGTCTGATTATTTTTTCTGCGGCGTCATGACCCGCTTGCGCTCAGTGGCAATCGCCATAAGGATGCCAAAGCCCGCCATAAGGGTGACGATGGCAGTACCGCCCTGGCTGATCAGCGGCAGGGGCACCCCCACCACCGGCAAGAGGCCGGACACCATGCCCATATTCACAAATACGTACACAAAAAAGGTGGTGGTAATACTCGCAGCCAATAATCGGCCAAAACTGTCCTGTGCGTTGAGTGCGATCATCATGCCGCGCATGATGACGAGGATATAGACCCCCAGCAACATCAGTACCCCCAGCAGCCCGAACTCTTCGGCCATCACCGCGATAATAAAGTCGGTGTGCCCTTCCGGCAGGAAATCCAGGCGCGACTGGGTACCCTCAAGCCAGCCTTTGCCCGACAGCCCTCCCGAGCCGATGGCCGTCTTGGATTGAATAATATTCCAGCCGGCGCCGAGGCGGTCTGCCTCCGGATTCAGCAGGGTTAACACCCGCTGGCGCTGGTAATCGTGCAGCATAAAATGCCAGATCGGCCATAGGCTGGCCGTAAAGATGATGACCGCCAGGACGATATAACCCCAGCGCAACCCCGCGAAAAACAGCACCACAATGCCCGAGGCCGCCACCAGGATAGAGGTACCCAGGTCCGGCTGGTCAATAATCAAGGCGGTGGGAATCGCGATCAACAGCAAGGTAAAAAATACATGCTTGAGACCGGGCGGCAGGAAACGCTTGCTGAGGTAGGCGGCAATCATCACCGGCATGGCGAGCTTCATAATTTCGGATGGCTGAAAGCGAAACCCGCCAATACTTAACCAACGCTGGGCGCCCTTGGCACCCACACCCACCACCAATACCAGGATCAGCAAAATCACGCCACCGACATAAGCCCAGGGTGCCATGCGTCGCATAAAATCTACCGGCACCTGGGCGACCGCAAACATCGCGGTAAACGCAATCAGGAAAAACGTCCCCTGGCGGCGCATGGTGACCATGCTTTCACCGCTGGCGCTGTAGAGCACTGACATGCCCACTACCGTCAGCGCCAGGAGCAGGAATAGCAACAGGAAATCCACATGCAGGCGCTGTTGCAATGCCTCGCGACGGCCAAGGCCAAAACCGGTCCTGGGTAAACGACGGAGAAAATCCTGTCCGCTCATGGCTAGTTCACTCCGCCTGTGTCTATTACACGCCGCGCCAAAGGCTGGGATGGAAGGCGACCGGCAACGGGCGTCGCCGCCTCTTCAACGCCTTCAGGTTGTTCCGGCATCAGATATTTGCCGCGTAAAAAGGCATCCATCATCTTGCGCGCTACCGGTCCCGCCTGGCTGGAGCCGCCCTCGGCGTTTTCCACGATAACGGCCACCGCAATCTGCGGGTCTTCCAGCGGCGCGAAAGAGACAAACAGCGCGTGGTCGCGGTGGCGTTCCTTGAGCGCCTCACTATCGTATTTCTCGCCTTGGGCAATACCGACAACCTGCGCCGTGCCCGACTTGCCCGCCATCCGGTAATCCGCCCCCTGCCCGGCCACGCGCGCGGTACCGCGCTGGCCGTGCATCACTTCCGCCATGCCGTCAAAGATCGCGTCCCAGTGGGCCTCTGCCACATCAAAACGGTCTTCGATCACCGGCGCGAGAAATTCACCATTGGCGCGCTGTACCATCTGGGGCCGGATACGTACACCACGGTGGGCCAGGGTTGCGGTCATCACGGCCAACTGCATGGGCGATGTCAGAACATACCCTTGGCCGATGGACATATTGATGGTATCGCCGGGATACCAGGCTTGCCCCTTGGCACCGCGTTTCCATTCCCGCGAAGGCCAGACCCCACGGCGTTCATTCGGGATATCAATCCGGGTCAATTCACCCAGGCCAAAATGGCTGCCGAATTCGGACAGGCGATCAATCCCCATGCGGTTACCCAGATCCCAAAAATAGGTATCACAGGATTCAGAGATGGCCTGCTTCAGATCGACACGGCCGCCGTGACCACCGCGCTTCCAGTCACGCCATATCCATTCCGTGTTGGGCAAACGAAAGAAACCCGGATCACTGATGCTGCGATTGACGTCGGTAAAGCCGCTATCCAGGCCCGCCAGGCCAATCATGGGTTTGATTGTCGAGCCCGGTGGATAAACCCCCTGGATAAAACGGTTGTAAAGCGGCATGTCGAGGGATTCATTAAGACTGCGGTAGTCGGCAAAACTGATGCCGGTCACAAATAAGTTGGGGTCATAACTGGGCACACTGACAGCCGCCAGTACGCCACCGCTTTTCACTTCAATGGCCACCACTGCACCACGCCGACCGGCCAGGGCGGCCACCGCCGTTTGCTGCATGCGCACATCGAGATACAAATGCAGGTCGCCACCGGGCTTGGGATCTATCCGCTCCAGTACCCGCTGCACGCGGCCGCGCGCATTGGTTTCCACGTTCTGGTTGCCCACTTCACCCAGCAGGATATCTTCGTAATGCCGCTCCAGTCCGGTTTTGCCGATGGAATGGGTACCGCTGTAGCGGCGGTATTCCTCTTCGTCAAAGTTATCCAGTTCTGCCTCGCTGATACGCCCCACGTAACCAACCGTATGGGCAAACAGGTCGCCCTGGGGGTAATGGCGCACCAACTGCGCGTCAATCTCCACCCCTTCCAGGCGGAATTCATTGACCGCGAGGCTGGCCAGTTCCTCTTCGCTGAGGTTGTAACGCAGCGGCACGGGCTCGAAGGGGCGGCGGCGCTGGTGCATCAATTTGTAGAACTTTTCCCGATCCGTCGCGCGGATCTCGACCAGCGTCTGCAGGTAGTCGAGGGTTTCTTCCAGATCCCCCGCCCGCTCGCGCACAACCGACAGGGTGTAACTCGGGCGGTTTTCGGCCAGCAAAATGCCGTTGCGGTCATAAATCAAACCGCGAGTAGGAGGAATGGGCTGGATATGGACGCGATTGCGATCTGATTGGGTGGCGTAATCCTGGTATTGCACGATTTGCAGGTGGTGATAGCGATACACCAGCACGCCGAGCAATGCCAGCATCACCGAAGACATTACCGCCAGGCGAGCCCAGAAGATACGCGTTTCGCGGTGGTAGTCTTTAAAGTGTTGCGTTTCGGACATTGTGCCTCTGGTTGAACCTGCAAAAGATTATTGCTGACGCTGCCGGGCGTTCATTACTTATGGTACGGATGATTCTGCAAGATGCTGCATGCACGGTACAACTGCTCAATGACAAGGATACGCACCAGCGGATGCGGCAAGGTCAAGGCCGACAGCGACCAACGCATATGCGCCTGCGCCAGGCACTGCGGAGCCAAACCGTCGGGGCCACCGATCAGCAAACAATAGTTGTTGCCGCTCATGCGCCAATCCGCCATTTGCTCTGCCAGTTGTTCGGTACTCCAGGCCTTGCCTTTGACATCCAGCGCAATCACCTGCTCGCCCTTACCGATAGCCGCCAGCATGTCTTCGCCTTCCTTTTCCATGGCGCGGGCGATATCGGTATTTTTGCCGCGCTGCGCGAGGGGCAATTCAACAAGCTCAACGGCACAATCACGCGGCAACCGTTTGGCGTACTCCGCGTAACCCTGCTCAACCCAGCCCGGCATTTTGGTGCCCACCGCGATGATGCGAATCCTCATAGCGAGAAAACCTGAATTAATCAGCCGCGGTTACTGGGCGTGATCGACCAGAGCTTTTCCAACTCATAGAAATTGCGGGTTTCTTCCTGCATCACGTGCACGACGATATCCCCGAAATCCACCAGCACCCAGTCACCCGCATCGATACCTTCAACACCGAGCGGCATGTACCCGAGCTTTTTGGAATCTTCCACCACATTGTTAGCCATGGATTTGACATGGCGGTTGGAGGTACCGCTGGCAATGATCAGGGTGTCCGTCACATCGGTCATTTCGCGCACGTCCAGCTGCACAATGTTTTTACCTTTCAGATCTTCGAGCGCGTTGATCACGATCTGGCTTAACTCTTCTGACATTCTTTACCTGCTTGCTTAAAAAAATACCCCATCCGAGATTGGATGAAGCCATAGAAAATAGACTCAGCCCGGTCGATACAGCCCTTCGGCCAGGATGTAACGGCGCACCGACTCGGGCAATAAAAACTGGGCCGACTCGCCGGCCGCCAACTGCGCGCGGATGCCGGTGGCGGAAATATCCAGAAGGCGCAATGAAGGCAAGACAATTGCGCCGGCCGGCAGTTCATCCAACGCCAAGGCCGGCGCACGATGTTGTTGCAATAACCTGGCAACCGGCCCGGCGTCCGGCAACGAAAATCCGGGGCGCTCGATCACCACCAGGTGCGTGTAATCGAGCAACTCCTGCCAACGATTCCAGGAATCCAGCGCGGCAAAGGCATCAGTGCCCATGGCCCAGATCAAACTGACCTCTGCACCCAACTCGGCACGCAGGCTGCGCAAGGTATCAAAGGTGTAAGACGGCGTATCGCGATGCAACTCACGCTCGTCCAGGGTCAGCTCGGGGCAATCCAGCAAGGCCAGGCGAATCATCTCGGCACGTTGGGCGCTGCTGACCTGGGGCTCACCGCGGTGGACCGGGCGATGGCAGGGCATCAGGCGCATCTGTGATAAGCCCAGCGATTGCTTTAACTCCAGGGCGAGGCGCAGGTGACCGAAATGAATCGGATCAAAGGTGCCGCCCAGGACGCCGATCTTGTTACGCATGAAGGTGCTCACCGGCAGCGGCGTTATTGGCGGATATGCCCATCACCCAGCACAACCCATTTTTGCGAGGTTAATCCCTCCAGTCCTACCGGCCCACGCGCGTGAATCTTATCGGTGGAGATACCGATCTCCGCACCCAGGCCATATTCAAACCCATCGGCAAAACGGGTAGAGGCGTTGACCATCACCGAACTGGAATCCACTTCCGTGATAAACCGGCGCGCGCGCGTGAAGTCTTCGGTCACGATGGCGTCGGTGTGTTGCGAGCTGTAGCGGGTGATGTGATCAATGGCTTCATCGAGGCCAGACACGACTTTGATCGACAACACCGGGGCGAGATATTCAGTGGCCCAGTCGTCTTCGGTGGCGATATTGGCATTGATCAGGTCGCGGGTTTTTTCACACCCGCGCAGCTCCACGTCTTTTTTACCGAAAGCCACCGCGAGGCGCGGCAATATATTGGCTGCAACGCTCTCGGCCACCAACAAGGTCTCCATCGCGTTGCATACGCCGTAACGATGGGTCTTGGCATTGAGCGCAATGGCGAAGGCTTTTTCAAGGTCTGCTTTATCGTCGATATACACGTGGCAAATGCCATCGAGGTGTTTAATAACCGGCACGCGCGCGTCATTACTGATCCGCTCGATCAGCCCCTTGCCACCACGCGGGACGATCACGTCCACGTACTCCGGCATGGTGATTAATTCGCCCACAGCGGCGCGGTCAGTGGTTTCCACAATCTGCACGACGGTGTCGGGCAAACCGGCGGCCTTAAGGCCTTGCTGCAAACAGCTGGCAATCGCACGGTTGGAATGAATCGCTTCACTGCCACCGCGCAAAATAGCGGCGTTGCCGGATTTGAGGCACAGGCTTGCCGCATCAATGGTCACGTTAGGGCGGGATTCGTAAATGATGCCCACCACACCGAGTGGAACGCGCATCTTGCCCACCTGGATACCGGACGGGCGATAGCTTAACCCGGTGATTTCACCACAGGGGTCCGGCAGTGCGGCAACCTGGCGCAGACCTTCGATCATACCGTCAATGGTGCTCGGCTTGAGCGCGAGGCGATCCAGCATGGCGGAATCCAGGCCGTTGGCCGCGCCAGCTTCCAGGTCTTTCTGATTTTCCGTGGTCAGCGTGGCCCGGGCGTTATCCAGCGCATCAGCAATCGCCAACAGTGCCTGGTTTTTTACGCCCGTGGGGGTGGCGGCAATTACGCGAGACGCCTGCCGGGCATTGCGGCCCAGCTCGGCCATATAGGCTTTTACATCAAGAGAATCGGTCATCAGTAATAAAAATCCGTGAACAGGGTGATGTGAAGTCAAGAGTGCGGCGATTATACCCTGATTGGTATGGCCTTTTGGCGAATTTAGCGGAGGATAAAGCGCGATTTACTTCAGTTCCGGTTCAGTTTGACAAGGGTAATCTGCTGACAAGGGTAAAGAATCCCCTGATCATCCGAATAGCCAGTGGAGAACCACCATGAAAAAGTCCCTTTTGATCAGCACTGTCACCGGCGTCGCATTGAGCTTGCTGCTGGCCAATGGCGCGTTGGCGGGACCCAAGCATCACCACAAGCATAAACACCATTACCACAGCGGTTATGAACATAACGACTACGCTCGCGTGGTTGAAGCTCGCCCCATTTACCATCGTGTTGAAACCCAGGTGCCCCAACAAGCCTGTCACTATGAAACTGTCGCCTACCGCGAACCCGGCAGAAGTGGTTCCTATACGGGTACGGTTGTGGGCGGGCTGATTGGCGCCGCTGTCGGCCACGAACTGGGCCACAGCAAACGCAACAAAGATGTCGGCGCCGTTGCTGGCGGCCTGCTGGGTGCAGCTATCGGCCACGACGTAAGCCGCAATCGCTCCGGCGGCGGCACCACTCACTATCGCGACGAGCAGGTATGCCACACACGCTACCACACTGAATATTCACAACGGGTCGTGGGTTATGACGTGACCTATCAATACCACGGTCAGTACTACCAAACACGCACCAGCCACCACCCCGGCGACCGTATTCCTGTGGATGTGCATGTGCGCCCGGGTCGCGGCTACTAATGGCTCCGCTTTTGCCGGGGTGCAGAATCACCCCGGATTCTTTTTTCCTGTGAAGGCACACACGCGAGAGTTGCGAACACCTTGTATACTTACGCCCAACTTGATGATTTTGCAGGAAGTCTTGCCATGTCGCTGTTGCGTCACTCCAATTCCCCCTGTCGCTGGTTACTGATTGTGTTGCTGGCAGTGACATTGGGTTCATTCCAATCGGTCGCCTCTGCCGAACCCCGGCGCGACAAGGGCAGCCAGGACGAGCGGCCGCGCGCGCGGATCTCCGCGTCCCAGGCAGCGGCCATCGTGCAGCAGCGTTACGGCGGCAAAGTGATGAATGTCAGCACCCGCCAAACCGGCAACGGCGTGGTTTACGGTGTAAAGATCTTGCAGAACTCCGGTCACATGCGCACGGTCAGCGTGGATGGCCAGACCGGTGCCATCCTTAATTAACCTGAGCGGACCCCAGCATGCGAATCCTGATTGTGGAAGACGAGCCCAGCCTGCGCGAGCAGATCAGCAGTCAGTTAAGCGCTGAAAAATTTGCCTGCGATACCGCCGCTGATGGCCGCGAGGGACTGTTCCTCGGAGAGGAATACGACTACGACCTGGCGATTATTGATCTCGGCCTGCCGCTACTGGACGGCACTCAATTAATTCGCCAGCTGCGCGCCAAGCAGCGCAATTTTCCCATCCTGATCCTCACCGCACGCGGTGCCTGGCAGGACAAAGTGGAAGGGCTGGAAGCCGGTGCCGACGACTACCTCACCAAACCCTTTCATCCGGAAGAACTGCGCGCCCGCATCAATGCGCTGTTGCGTCGCGCCAGCGGTCATGCCGCGCCGGTGCTGGATTATGGTTCGCTCACCATCGATACCAATGCCCGCCGGGTTCATCTGCGCGGTCAGGAAGTGGAGTTGACCAGCTTCGAATACAACACACTCACCTACCTGGCCTTGCATGCCGGCAAGAATGTCTCCAAGACGGAGTTAACCGAGCATCTGTATGCCCAGGACTATGATCGCGATAGCAATGTGATAGAGGTGTTTGTCGGGCGCCTGCGCAAAAAGCTCGACCCGGATGGCAGCCTGAATTTAATTACCACCCAACGCGGCCTGGGTTATCGCTTTAACCTCGGTAACGACAAATAACTCCACCGGTTTTATTCACCAGCGCAGTTTCGATAACGAACGATGGCCGTCAAACTTACCTCGATCTCCGCCCGCCTGCTGGTCGCCTCCGCCCTGCTCCTGCCGTTGTTCCTGGGGCTCACCGGCTTTTTCCTCGACAACGCCTTTCAGCGCAGCCTGATGGCCGCCGAAGACGCACGGCTGCGCACTCACTTATATCTATTGTTCAGTGTTGCGGAGCTGCCCAATATCCGCACCCGCAAAGTTAATCTGGAAATGCCCACCGTGCTGATGGAGCCGGACTTTGAACGCCTCAACTCCGGGCTCTATGCCTACATTTATAACGAAGGCAAAGAGTTAATCTGGCGCTCCAATTCCGCCGCCCTGATGGAAGCGCCGTCCAATGACAGCTTTGCTGAGCAGTCCACCGTGGGACAATTGATTGTGCAGGAGGAAGACACAGCGGAAGGACTGCGTTTCAGTGCGCATTACGATGTGATCTGGGAGGATGCACGGGGCAAGGGCCATCCTTTTCGTTTTGCAGTCACCCACGATGGCGATGCGTTTTTGGCCGAGCTAAAGGCCTATCGCAACCAGCTCTGGCGCTGGCTGGGTGCCGCCGGGTTATTGCTGCTACTGGCCCAGACGGTGATCCTGCGCTGGGGTCTGCGCCCATTGAGCAAGCTCGCCCGCGCCCTCAAAGCCATGCAAAGTGGCGACACCCGCAACATTGCCGGCGAACATCCGCGCGAGCTGCAACGTATTGTCGATAACCTGAACCTGGTGTTAGCGCGGGAGGAAGCCTTGCGCCAGCGCTACCGTAATAGCCTGAGCGACCTGGCGCACAGCTTGAAAACGCCCCTGGCGGTCCTGCAAGGTAAGTTGAGCCAGGATTCGCATGAGGGCGATCTTCAACAGACTCTCGCCGAGCAGGTTACACGGATGAATCAGGTGGTGACCTATCAATTACAACGGGCGGTATCCAGCCAGCAGCAAGGACTGAACCAGCGCATTGAGGTCGAGCAGGTGGTGCAACGGCTGGTTGCTGCGTTGCAAAAAGTGTATCGGGATAAACAGGTCGACTGTCAGACCAACATCCACAGTCACAGTATCTTTGTAGGAGACGAACAGGATCTGCTCGAACTGCTCGGCAACCTGCTGGAAAACGCCTTTAAATATTGCCATCGCCAGGTACGGCTGGAGGCGCGCACCGAACAGCAACACCTGCTTATCAATATCAGCGATGACGGGGCCGGCATTCCGACCGACCAGCAGGAGCGCATCCTGCAACGCGGCCAGCGCCTCGACACCTCGCAGCCCGGCCAGGGCATAGGTTTGGCGGTCAGTGCTGACATTATCGCCAGCTACGGCGGCCAACTGCAGATTGACCGCTCCTCCCTGGGCGGCGCGGCGTTTATCCTTCGCTTACCGCTGGCGCCTTAATATCGCGCCCGGCACGCTTCTCTTTTTCTGCACTGATGTGCGCTATGGCGCACAACATACTGTGAATCTACCGCACAACACGCAGTGGCTTTGGCTGCTGTCCGCACCGCCACCGCCGGTCAATAATGTCACCATCGACATGAAACCCATTGATCGACAACAAACAGCCAACAACAAGTAAAAATAGCGGAGCACACAATCATGGCAGCAAGAACCTGTATAGCGGTGGATTCCACCTGCGACCTGCCGGCCAAGTTTATCCAGCAACACAACATTGAGGTTCTACCGATTTACATTAATTATGACGGTGGTCAGCACCTTGACTACCGCGATCCGCAAACCATGTTGCAGTTCTATAAAAATCATTCAAAGAAAAAGTTTGGCCTGGCGCAATCCGATCCTCTGTCTGTGGATGACATGACCAAAATCCTCAAGCACCGCTTGCTACCCAAATATGACCTGGTGCAAGTCGTCACCATCAACAGCAAAAAAAGCGATGTGTTCAAGCGCGTCTCTGAAGCGGCCCTGATTAATGAACCCAAGTTCCGCGAGTTGGAAAAAATTGACCCCAGCCGCATTCCTTTCCGCATTCGCTTGTACGACAGCATGTCCATGTTTACCGGCCATGCGCTGCTGGTATACGAACTGGTGAAAAAGATTCATCAGGAAAAGGTTCCGCTGAGCAAAGCCATCCGCGAAATCGACGACATGCGTGAAAACGTGTATGGCTACATTATTCCTAACGACCTCTCCTACATGCGCGACCGCCGCCATCTGCGCAAAGGAGACAACAATATTTCCTGGATCAATTTCCAATTGGCCAGCATGCTGAATATTCGCCCGATTGTGCAGCTATATCGCGGCGAAACTGAAAAGATGGACACCGGTAAAGGATTTATCGGCGCGGTAGGGAAGCTGTTGGACCACGTGCGCAAACAAGTTAAACAAGGATTAACCAGTGACGTAGTCGCCATGAGTTACGGCGGTTTACTGGAAGAAATTAAGGATGAACCCGTGATGGTTGAGTTTCGCGAATTCTGTAAACAGCACGGCATCAAAACCATGTTGTCGATGATGAGCATGACCGGCGCCATCAACGTAGGACCCAAGTCATTTGCATTGTCCTTTGCAACTGACAAGGAACTGGTCTGAATGTTATAGGCATAAAAAAACCGGTCTTGGTTGGGCAAGACCGGTTTTTCTTTTTTGCATGACCTGCATAATAAACCTTGTAACGACCCCGCTTGATCCCTGCGTAAAAAACCTCGTCTTATCACTGCGTAAAAAACATCGTCACCACATAAGCCACATAAACCAGCAACAACACGGCACCTTTCACGCGCTACAAGCGTAAGCCAAAAAATAAAAACAGCAGCAACAAAAGCGACACACCCAACAGCGCCCATTGATCCACCGTTTGCAAGCGCCCGCCAAACGGCAACGGCTGCAACATGGACGCAATCCCCAGGATTGACAATAAATTAAAGATATTACTGCCCAGCACATTGCCGATTGCGACGTCCGCATGACGTCGAATCGCCGCGATGATAGACACCGCCAGTTCCGGCAAGGAAGTACCTACCGCCACGACCGTCAAACCAATGATTGCCTCCGGGACGCCGAACATCTGGCCAAGCCCTACCGCCCCCACCAGGAAGCGATCCGCGCCGAGCAACAATAACGCCAGGCCACCAATCAAAAACAACAGCGTCAAGGGGATAGACAGTGGCAGGTTTTCGTATTCATTGGCCTCCGCCTGATGCAGCTCCGCCACCGGGTCATCAAGGTGCTCACGCTCGCTGCGATACGCCCAGATAAGATAGGCCACCAACACGCCAAATAAGATAAAACCATCCAGGCGGCTTAAACCATAGAGATTGGCCAAGGCCATAAACAGCAGTGTCGCAGCCAACATGGATAAACCATCGCGCCGCAGGGATTTGATATGAATGGTCAAAGGCATGATCAACGCACTAACGCCCAGTATCAGGAGCATGTTGGCGATATTACTGCCCACGACGTTACCCAGTACAATGTCCGGTTGTTGATCAAAGGCCGCTTTCACCGACACCACCAGCTCCGGCGCGGAGGTACCGAAACCGACAATCACCAGACCAGCCAACAGCGGTGAAACACCCAGCCTGCGGGCGGCGGCCAAGGCACCGCGCACAACGCCTTCACCACCAACCGTCAGCAAACCCACACCCAACAACAACCACAACACATTCGTCATAAACGCCCCACACCCTGCTTATTTATTGCCGTCATTCGTAACCATTCGGATTCTGCTGCTGCCAGCGCCAGGCATCCTGCATCATGCGCGGCAAGTCGAGGCGCGCCTCCCAACCCAGTTCCTTCCTGGCTTTATCCGCATTGGCATAGCAGCTGGCGATATCCCCCGGCCGACGCGGTGCAATGCGGTAAGGCACCTTACGCCCGCTCGCCGCTTCGAACGCCTGCACAATCTGTAATACCGAATAACCACTCCCGGTTCCGAGGTTGTAAGCGCGACAACCGGCGCCCACCTGATCCAATCCCTTCAGCGCAGCGACATGGCCCTGGGCCAGATCAACCACATGGATGTAATCGCGCACGCCGGTACCATCCACTGTGTTGTAGTCATCGCCAAAGACGCTGAGTTCTTTCAGTTTACCGATGGCCACCTGGGCCACATAAGGTAACAAGTTATTGGGAATACCGGCGGGATCTTCGCCGATCATGCCGCTTTCATGCGCGCCAACAGGGTTGAAGTAACGCAACAGGGAGATATTCCAGTCGCTGCCCGGAGCCCCGGCGATATCGCGCAGAATCTCCTCTACCATCAATTTGCTGCGCCCGTAGGGGTTGGTAGCCGAGGTAGCAAAACTTTCATCAATAGGCACGCTCACCGGATCGCCGTATACGGTTGCGGATGAGCTGAAGATCAATTTCCATACGCCGAACTCCTCCATGACTTCCGTCAGGGAGAGCGTGCCCGCCACGTTATAGCGGTAATATTTCATCGGGATCTGGTTCGACTCGCCTACGGCTTTCAAGCCGGCAAAATGCATGACGGCGGCAAAGGAATGGGCGGCAAATACCTCGCGCATCCGCGCTTTATCATTAATATCCACTTCATAAAACACCGGCTCTACACCGGCAATAGCCGCGACCCGCTTCAGTGCTTCAGGCTTGCTGTTGCACAGATTGTCGACAACGACAGGCAGATAACCGCTATTAATCAGTTCAACACAGACATGGCTACCGATAAAACCGGCGCCACCGGTAACGAGGATGTGAGGCGAGGACGAGGAAACGGATGAAGTCATTGCACTGATTCCCTTTATACGGACCTTGAAAGACGCCGAAGTATAACGGGAATTTTTGATGGATTCACAAATTGGACAATTTTTAGTCTTTGCGCACAAATTATATTGTCTGCATACCCAGCCCCCCGCCGGGATTGGAAATGCAAATAATCCTTTAAAAATTTTTCAATGGTGACAGCGATAAAATTCAAAAACCATTAAAACAAAAAAGAGCAGATAATCTGCTCTTTTTTGGAGGATGCTACATTAGAAAAAATTTATTCGCCGATTGGCAAAGACAATGTAACTACAAACTTCACTTCATCATTGTAAGCGCCATCAACATCATCAATGACTTTACCCAAAGTAAAAGCAAGGTTTTCATTGTAGGCGTAGGATAAATCTATGTGAGTTAAGCCATCAACCGACGCGTCACCCGCTTCCATTTCATCATCACTGTGCATACCAACCAATAATGTCACTGACTTAAGTGATGCACTCAGAGTTGCGTAAGAGTAGTCAATATCACCTAAATCACTTAAGCCGTGGCGATACATTGCTTTAAACGACAGGTCTTCAGATGCAGCAAAGCCTAAAGTGACAGCAACGTCAGAAACATCGTTAAAGCCAATGGGTTCTTCCAAAGAAGGGTACATATAAGTGGTGTAATTCAGGTCAACGCTTACAGGGCCAGCATCAAAACCATAACCTGCATAAAAGTCCCACTCAGTTCCCAATGCAGCGTCGCCAGAAGATGCCCATAGTCCGGTATAAAAACCCGCTTCGCTAATATTTACGTCACCAATAATGGCAGGATCACCATTGCCCAAATCCAGACCTCTCCAGTAGTACATATTGGCTGCTGATACCGACGCAGACACCTCAGCCGCATTAGCAGCCGGGATTACAGCGGTAGAAGCCAGAGCCGAAAGAGCGATGGCACTGGCCAGAAATTTTTGTTTCATCTTCTTCATGAGTTCTTCCTCTAGGTTTTAGGTATTGGTAAAGCCGTTTAATTGTTGAGGCAGCTGTCGATATCATTCCGAACTAGCTTGTCGCCAATATTGCAGTTACCAAGCCAACTTTGTTTTTTACATATAAATCAAAAAGATAGAGGATGAATACAAGATGGCATACCGGGGCAAAAACATCGTGAGGCACCATATTGATGCATAAAATCGGTAGCATCGGAGGCCATTGGCACCAACTTTGCGCACAAATAAATGTTTCTGAGGGAGAGCGGAGGAAAGGAAGGAGAAATCGCTATAAAAATTGATAGAAACCCAATTTCTCCAGCTAAAACCCCGGGCACAGCGCACACATCCGCTCCGGCAAAGGGGCGTGGCCCGACCGAAGTCGGGCACACCGCTCTCGGGGTAAAGGCAATCGCGGTTATCGAACGGCGGATGCGCCCCACAACTGACTCGCCACCTGCAGGCAGGATCGCCACAGCCGGGTGAGCCCCAGATCGACATAAAACACCAACGCCAGGATGACCATGCCGACCCCGA
>DATJLH010000156.1:0-22614 GCA_035490615.1 Cellvibrio sp. | reverse complement strand
GGGTTTTACCTTTACCGGCTATCTCAACAAACTGCGCCTGACGGAAGCTGCCCGCTTGCTCAAGGAAGGGGAGGATGCCAACGTCGCTGAAATTGCCTATTCCGTCGGTTACAAAAACGTGTCTTATTTCAATAAATTGTTCAAGGAAGAATATGGATGCCCGCCCAAGGCATTCAAAACGCTCTGCGAAAAGACGGCGACCCCGGATGCCTGAGCCGGTGACTTTAACTTTAATGAAAAAAACTTCAATTATTTGCAAATTGATACATTTTTTCCCGCAATAGATACCGACCCATCATCTTTTCCGCGCACACTTCTTGCGGAGCTCTACTGTGCAACGCTCTGCTATGGCAAAGCGCTACGGGAAAACAATAATAGTCATACTGATCGATGGAGAATCTATGCAAACCGTCCAGGACATGGTGAATAACCATATGCTCAAATCCTTTTTCCAGGTGGATCTGCTGGAGTGTACGGCGAAGAAAGTGACTTTCGGTCTAACGCCCCAGGATGCGCTGGTTAACAAAGAGCTCCAGGGCATGTTTGGTTGTGTGTTTGACTGCGCAGCACGGTCGGTCGGTTATGCGAGTATCGGCCAGTGCATCTTGTCTGAATGTGAGATGACCATGCATGCCGAACCCTCATCGCCAGAACTGTTTGTCAGAGCCCGCATTGGTACAGCGCACGCCTGGCATGCGATGTATTACTCTGAAATCTACAGCTTGAAAGGTCGGCGGAAAATCCTGGTGGCGGAGTCCCAGGGAACCCTGTCGAAAACTACCCCGATAAACCTCTCTTGATTCATTTGCGTGGCTGGATTTTTTACCTATGTCGGATGTAACACGTCGAAATTTATTTAAAGCCTGCTTGGCAGGCGCTGCGGTATCCCCTTTAACGCTTCTGGCCAAAACCCCAACAAAACCCGCAGTTAAATGCAACCCTGCAACGATGCAATGGAGCACCGGCATAGAAGGGCAACGCAAAGCCGATCTGGGTGATGGGACTTTCCTCAATCCTATTATTGCCGGTGATCATCCTGACCCCACCATCCTGAAAGATGGCCCGGACTATTACATGACCTTTTCGTCATTTAATTCCTATCCGGGCATTGTGCTATGGCATTCAACCGATCTGGTGAATTGGGCACCCATCGGCGCGGCTTTGCAACGCAATATCGGCACCGTGTGGGCGCTGGATCTATGTAAACACAACGACCGTTATTACATATATATTCCCGCGCTGAGTGACGGTAAACCCTGGTCTATTTATGTGATATGGGCGGATGATATCAACGGACCCTGGAGTGATCCGATTGACCTGAAGATTGACGGCTGCATTGATCCCGGTCACATGGTAGGTGAAGACGGCAAGCGTTATTTATTTGTAAACGGCATCCGCAAAATTCGCCTGACCGACGACGGACTGGCCACCGATGGTGAACTCGAACACGCCTATGATCCCTGGCGCTATCCCGATCACTGGATCGTGGAGAATTTTGCCCCGGAAGGCCCAAAGTTATTGCGCCGGGGTGAGTGGTTTTACCTGGTCACTGCCGTTGGCGGTACCGCCGGCCCGGTAACAGGCCATATGGTTATTGCAGCGCGTTCACGCTCAATCCATGGTCCCTGGGAACATTGTCCACACAATCCCCTGGTGCGCACGTTATCCGATGATGAACCCTGGTGGTCAAAAGGTCATGCCACAGTGATTGAAGGTCCGGCGGGTGATTGGTGGATGGTATATCACGGTTATGAAAACGGTTTTCGCACCTTGGGGCGGCAGGCCTTGCTGGAGCCGATTGAGTGGACAGAAGATGGTTGGTTTCGCGCGACGGGCGGTGATTTATCACAGCCGATGCGCAAACCGCGCCAAGGCAAAGCCGGACCGCATAGCGCAGCTTTGTCCGATGATTTTTCACACAATAAATTCGGTTTACAGTGGAATTTCCACAACCCCGGCAAGGATGAAATGGCGCGGGTGGCCTATCGGGAAAACCGCCTCGAATTGAATGCAAAAGGAACTTCGCCAGTGGACAGCGCACCATTGACCTGTGGCGTGGTGGACCGCGCTTACCAGATGGAAATAGGGTTGACGCTAATTGGCGATGCCGAAGCCGGTCTGTTATTGTTTTATAACCACAAAGCGTTTGTCGGCATGGGTTTTACGCCAGAAGCTGTAAAAAGTTTTCAATACGCTGAAGAACAAACCTGGGCTCGTATCCCGCTAAAAACACGCAGCCTGCGTATGCGCATTACCAATGACCACCAGGTAATCACTTATGAATATTCGCAAGATGCCGGCCGCACCTGGACACGTCATCCAACGCGGATGGAAGTCTCTGGTTTGAATCACAATGTCTTTGGCGGGTTTTTGAGCTTGAGGGCAGGGATCTACTGCGCGGGAAAGGGTAAGGTGCAGTTGCAAGATTTTCGCTACCGCGCAATAGCAGGTACCGTATAAATTTTTGCTGTACAAACACAACGCGGTAGATCGTGGTTTAAGCCAGATCTACCGCTTGGCCGACATCAGTATTCTGACAGGGCGTCAATCAAATCCTGTTTGCTCATCTTGCCTGCATTTTCAATGCCGAATTCCATGGCCTTCTGATCCAGGTCGTAGCGCGACCACTTTTCATAGCGCGAGTATTTGTGGTGATGTCGGGGTGATGCAGGGTCCGCATTGGCGGAAAATTTTTTCCGGTACATGCGTTGCATACGTTGTGATTTATAGTTGTCAGTATCATCAAGATAATTTTGATAATGAGCAGCCATTTACATTCTCCTGATTTATTATCATGTTGATCAATTAAAGCTGACGCCGGCCACCGGTTACGCCGTAAATTTCTCCGGTGATATAACTTGCATCTTCTGATGCAAGAAATACATAGATCGGAGCCAATTCCGCCGGCTGGGCCGGGCGCTCAAACAGCGTATTGGAACCGAAGGTTTTGACTTTTTCTTCCGGCATGGTGGAGGGAATCAAGGGGGTCCACACCGGCCCCGGTGCTACGGCGTTAACGCGGATGCCTTTCTTAATTGCTTCCTCTGCCAGCGACAGCGTAAAGTTGGCAATTGCCGCTTTAGTTGCTGCATAAGGCGCGAGTTGCGCGCTGGGAGAAAATGCCTGGATCGAAGTGGTATTGATGATTGATCCACCGGGAGACATAAATTTCAGCGCATAGCGCGAGAAGAAAAAGAAGGATTCAATATTGGTGCGAAAGGTGTAATCAATATCGTCGTCCGGAATATCTTCGATAGAAGAATAGGTTTTTTGGAACGCGGCATTGTTGACTAAAATATCCAGACGCCCGAAGCGTTCAAGGCAATCATCCACCACCCGTTCACACGCTGCGCGGTCTGATTGGTTCATCTTGATTGACATCACCTCTACACCGCATTCCCGCACCAGTTGTTCGGTTTCCCGTGCGTCTTTTTCTTCTTCCAGATAGGTAAACACCACATGAGCACCTTCGCGTGCATAGGCCACCGCAATAGCGCGACCTATGCCACTGTCGCCGCCGGAAATAATGGCAACAGCCCCGTTCAGTTTTTTATTGCCTTGGTAACTTTGTTCACCGTGATCTGCCGGTGGGTCCATCTCCTGTTCAGTGCCGGGAATGGATTGTGACCCGGCCGGAAAATTGGGTGTAGGGTATTTAGTGCGGGGATCAATAAAGACGCTGTTCATAGGTGACTCCATAAGAAAGGGCATTGCATATTGAACGTTGTAAACCTTGCAATGTTATTTTCGCTCTTACAGTATTTGGCATGGGTTGCAACGATTTAATCCCAAGTTTTTTGTTATTCTGATTACAGCAAAAACCGGTCCATTGTCTTCAGGATGTCTCGCCTATTTTTTCTTTACGTAGGTCGGATTAGCAAAGCGTAATCCGACAATAGGCAGCAGTTATGACGATAACTAATCGGATTACACTGCGCTGATTCGCGTTCTGCGTATTTTGTTAGGGCATTGTCGGATTACGCTGCGCTAATCCGACCTACGGGTGTGGGTGAAGGCGGTGAGTTCGGCTTGGGCGAAAGAGGAGGGTTCGCCTATGGCTTCACAAAGATATATCTCGTGTCCCAGCTTTTTGATATTGCCAAACCCCGCGGCGCGTAACATGGCTTCAATGGCAGCGTGATTGGGCGCCCACCAATTGGTTGGGTCATCTTCGATACGGTGTTCGATAAACGCCATCTTTGGCCAGCCGGGGTGGGTCATGACTTCCCGCTGGGGCAGGGTGTAATTTTGTTCTGCGGGAAAAACCTCTTCACCGGGCATGGTCATGGTTTGAAAAACCATCTTGCCTTTGCAGCGTTGACGAATAATGTCCAGTGCTAATAACGGGTGGCGCAGGTGATACAGCACGCCCATAAACCACACCAGATCATACTCTTGGTTATCGTGGATCAGGTCATAAACCGTGCTCTGGCGAAATGTAATTTGCTCACGGTAACCCAGGGTGTCCGCTGCCCATGAGGCCTGCTGCAAATAATGCTCATCAATGTCGATGGCGGTGACCCGGGCACCGCGTTTGGCTAATTCAAAGCTGTAATAGCCAGCGTTGCAACCAATATCCAGGGCGTTGATTCCCTGCAGATCATCCGGCAACGACGTTGCAATTTCCTGCCATTTATAGCGCGGGAAATCGCCCAGGAAATGATTCGGCGCCGTTTGCGTACCATCGGGTAGATGCAAATTATGAAACCAGGGTTGCAACGCTTTGACTTGAGCGGCAATAGCAGCTTCGGGCATAGGATTTTTCCTCCGGGTTAGCAGCGGGAAGGTTAAAGCGCTTGCGCCAGTAGTGGTGTAAAGGTTTCTTCCCAGTAATGTTCAAGTTCTGCGGCGCGGTGGGCGGCAGTGTGAAAGCGCAAGACTTTTTGTTGCGCGCGCCGTGCAACAGCCGTGCGTTCAACAGCGGGCATTTGCAGGTAATCCAGTACATCCCGACACGTCCGTGCGACCAAAATCTCCTTGCCCGGCGTAAAGTAATTTTCCAGGCCCGACCATTCATCCGTAATAATTGGCGTGCCGCAAGCGGCAGCTTCAAATAATCTCACGCTGGGTGAGTGGCCGGCTTCTATCATGTCTTTGCGGGTGATGTTCAGGGTGAATCTTTGGCTCTGGTAAAACAGGCGGTGCTGATGCGGTGGAATGTGTTCGATATAGGTCACGTTATCAGGCCAATAAATCGTTAACGGGTATTGGGCTCCAGCAACACAGAATGCCATCTCGCGCTCGGTGATGGCGGGCTCCAGTAAAAATTTGTTCAGCGTTGGCTGGCGATCTTCACTGTAGGTACCGAGGTAGCCGAGGGCGTAATCGTAGCCGGATTGCTCGTCCGTCGCAGGGTAATACAAATCCGGATCAACCGAACAGTGAAGCGCCCGTGCACGTTGCGCGCCCCATCGCTCTTCCAGAATTTTCAGTACCGGCCCACCACTGAAAGACAAATACAAGTCAAATAATGGAATCATCGCCGGCGTCAGGTATTCATAATCGCCCCGTTGTAATTTAGCGAGGGTAACCGGCGTGTCGATATCGTAAAACGCGAGGCAACCGGATGATAACGCGCGAACGCGATTGGCCAGCACCTCGGCGTCCGCCACATAGGAGCCCAGGATTATCAGGTCCGCTTTGGCCAGTGTAAGGCGATAATCTTCAATCTCTACGATGGAGTGGTACAAAATGGTTTCGCAGAATGACGGATTGGGTAAATCGCGATGCTGCCGGTACCAGGGTACATCTTTTTCAAAAAAGGTAACCTTGTGACCGCGCTGAGCGAGCGCTTTTATCAGGCTGCGGTAGGTGGTTGCGTGGCCATTGCCCCAGGAGGATGTAATCGATAAACCGAAGATAACAATATTGAGTGCTTTCATATGATGTGTCCTGATAAGGTGTCCTATGCAATGGCGGCGGATGGGTAATCGGCGTTCATCAAGGCTTCAAATTCGCTTGCCCGATGGCGGTAGGTGTGTTCAGCCAGCATACGCTCGCGGGCTGCGGCACCGATTCGTTTGGCTTTTTCTGGCGTGAGGTGACGCAGGTGTTTAATCACATCATCGCCATTGCGCGCCACCAGGACTTCTTTGTCAGGTTCGAGGAACTGTTCAACGCCTTCCCAATAATCCATGATCAAACACGCACCGGCACCGGCGGCTTCGAACACGCGCGTTGGCGGAGAAAAACCATTGCGCGCCATGCTGTCGCGATTGATATTGAGCACGGCCAGCGCACTGCAATTAAATTGATTGTGGTCCCGGGTATAAACATGCCCCAGGTAATGTAAATTGGGAAACTGGGGTGAATAACTTTCCCAACCGCTGCCGCCCAGAATAAATTTTTTGTCAGGCAGGGCTGATACCGCATTAAAGAAAAATTCCTGTACGCGCGCTTCCCGATCCGGCAAACGGTTACCAAGAAAACTCAGCGTTGCTGAAAAAGTGTCATCTGCGGGCACCGGGTGATGAATATCCGGGTCCAGGGCGTTGTAAATCGGTTGGCAATGTTGCGCACCCAATTCATGGTACGCATCAATGACTGGCTGGCCGCCACCGTAGGTGAGAATAAAATCGTAGTGGGGAATCTGCTCACGGAAAGGATCTTGCGGGTTGTTATGAATACGTTCCAGGGTCGCGGGGGCGTCCACATCCCAGAAAATTTTTATCATGTTAGGTGTATCTTTGTAGTGCGCAATAACTTCCCGTTCAAGCCACTCGTCCAATACGCCCACACCGCTGGCTTTAACGATCACATCCACATTCTGCGCAGATTCCAGTGCTTTTTTTGCGCTGGCTTCATCCGCCTGGTAAACCACGACTTCAGCCCATTCCGGATCGTCGATGTCGCGATGTTGTTGCCGTTCGAACGCATCGGGTTCGTAAAACGTGATCTCGTGACCGCGTTCGGCCAAGGCCTTGATGATGCCGCGATAATAGGTTGCTGCGCCGTTCCAATAGGATGACACCAGGCTGGAACCAAAAAACGCAATCTTTAAACGCTGTTGATACATGACTTATCTCCCGATGTGTTGTACCTGCGTATTACTTTGGGGGTAGGTCACGCGCATGCCTATTCCTGCATCGCCGATCAGATTTAACAACTGGTCAACGCGATGACCGCAGGTGTGGCGCGATAAAATGGTGCTGCGAGCCTGATTGGCCAGATGCCGGGCAAAATCCTGATCATTGAGGATGGTGCGTAAATGTTTTTCCATCTGTTCGGTATTGCGCGCAACCAGAAAATCCTCGCCCGGCGTAAACAGATTTTCACTGTCCTGCCAGGGCGCGGAGATCAAGGGAATGCCGCAGGCCATGGCTTCAAAGGGTCTGATGGTGGGAATACCGGGCAAGGTTTCCGCGTAATAACGGCGTGGCACATGCACGGTGACAGCGTGATTGGCAAAGACCTGCGGCGCACGGAAATTAGGTAACCAGCCGCAGTGGTGGATGCCGTCTGCTTCCAATTGATCGAGCACCAGTTGCGGGTAACGCACGCCGTAAATATGGGCGTCTAATTCCAGGTTGCGAATCGGTTCAAACAGAAACGTTTCCAATTCGCGGGTCCGTTCATCGTCCCCCCAGTTGCCGATCCACACAAGATCGCCACGGGGAAAATCCGCTGAAGGCTCGCGCGGATAAAATACCCGAATGTCTGCTGCTTCGTGCCAGGTCCAGACCGTATCACTCCAGCCGTGGGCGCGGTAGACGTTGGTGAGGATGTCGCCGAAGGCAAGGATGCCGTCGTAACATTCCAGGTTAAAGCGTTTGATCCACTCCGGATCACTCACCGCGCGGTGGTGCGTATCATGAAACAGCAGGGTGAAGGGCTGGCCGCGATTGCTGCCGTATTGAATCCGGTTACGCAATTCGCCCAGGCCATTGACCAACCAGGGTTCATTCCATTCATGCACAATGATGACATCGGAATCTTCAGCGATCTGTTCAAGATCCAGTGTGTGTTGTTCATAAAATTGGCCGCGCATTTGCAGTTGCGGATACGCCTGGTGAAACGCTTTGATGGGTTCCAGGCCGTGCGTATCAATTAACTGCTGTTTACTCCAGCCATTGGCAGGTTCATACACCTGGACCTGGTGGCCGCGCTCAAGTAATTCGCTCACGATACCGCGCAAAAAATGGGCGTTGCCGTGATTCCAGTCGGAAACTAATGAGTGGTAAAACAAACTGAATTTCATATGTGCATTCCTGATAAAGATGCAACGGAACGGGGGCGGGTGAAGACAGCGGGATTTACTAAAGCCTCGTAGGCTTTCATATAATCGTTAGCCATTTGTTCAGCAAAATAGGATTGCGCTGTGTCCCAGGCCAGCGCGCTCAATTGCTGGCGGCGCTGCGGATCATCGATCAACTGATTAACCACCCGGCGTAATTCGGCGGGATTATCAGGGTCAACGTACTCGGCGGCTTCGCCCCACACTTCACGCAAACTCTCGATGTCGCCAAGCACCAATGCGCAGCCGGCGCGGGCAGCTTCCAGAATCGCTAAACCGAAGGGTTCGTAGCGCGCGGGGGCAACATAAATCGACGCGCGCGCGAGCCAGCGCGCCATCTCTGTGTTGTGCAAGAATCCCAGGCAATAAAGATTGTCGGGCGCCTTGCCTTTGCCATTGGGTTGATCAACCTCGCCGGCGACATACACAGGCCACGGCACATCTGCCGCTATGCTCGATAGTGCAGCAATATTTTTTGCTTCATCCCATAGGCGGCCTGCTGCAAAAATCAAGGGTTCGGCCTGATTGAATTTGTCCGTGGGCGAGTCCGCCAGTGCGGGAAAATTGCTGCCGTTGTAGATAACACTGGGCGCGGGATAAAGCCGGTTAAAGGGCCCGTAATGATGCGCGAGCGCTTTGGACATGGCGTGTGTGGGCGCAACAATTAAATCGGCGTTTTTCAGGCTCGCACTGACGCGCTCCCGGTACTCGTGCCACGCCTGGGGTGCAGATTGTTTTTTTACCGCATCCCACCAGGACAACACGCAGGAATGGCCGACCATCACCACCGGTGCCGGCCAGGCCAGATCTCCGTGGCCGAGATCATTTAAATGAATAATATCCGGCCGGTAGCGACGCGCGAGGGACAACAACCAGTCACCGGCGCGGGCGACGTCGTGCCAGGGTTCTTCCATCCAGCACAAACGCCAGGTGCTTTCATGCACATCGACATTGTCCAGTTGATCTACTTGCTTGCGCTGTTCCAGTGATAAAGCCCGGCCCATGGTGGCCAGCACCACGTGAACGCCGTGAGGTTTCAAGGCCGCGCATAGCGACATGCAATAGCTCCAGACGCCGCCGAGTGTGTCTGTGGTCATCAATATTTTCATCGGCAGTAAATCCGGTCAATGACGTCCGCTACCTGGATGGCTTGCTCGACATCCGGATCAAACGCACTGCTGTGGCTGAGATTTTTTACCCAATCAATCAGCGCGCGACCGCCCCAGGCGTCGGGATAGCCAGCGAGTTTTTCGCGCGTGGTGCCGGTGAACTGATGTACTTCAAAATCGTAGAAAGAACCATTGACGTTAGTAATTGAGGCGCCGCCATGGGTACCGTAAAAACTCGCTTCAATCACAGCGTCGCGCCCGGCGTGCAAATTCCATGAGCAGGTCAAACGCGTGCGCGTGCGGCCATGCATAAATTCAGCGGTTGCGTAATCTTCTACCACACTGAAGGGCGGTAACAGGGACTTGCCTTTGTGAAATAAATTGCTCGATACCTGCTTGACGGGGCGATTACCCAAGAGGTGCATCGCGAGATCTACCAAGTGAATACCCAGGTCCATTACACAACCGCCGCCGGCAGAATTCACGTCGTAAAACCATGACTTGTCGGGGCCGTAAGCGTTATGAAAAACCAGGTCCGCCGCATAAATTTCACCCAGTTCGCCGGCAAATATTTTTTGCTTCAATGTATCCACGCCCGCCAGGTGACGATAAGAAAAATCAACACCCAATAGCTTATTGGCGGCGCGCGCTGCTTCCACCACGCGTTGGGTTTCTTCACAGGTGCGCGCCAGGGGTTTTTGACAGAAGACCGCTTTGCCAGTACGCAAGGCAGCAATGCAATGATCGGCATGGAATGCGCTGGGCGTTGCAATCACGACGCCGTCCAGATCCTGTGAAAGAATGTCCGTAAGGCTTTTGCTGATTCGGATACCGCGCTGCAATGCGGCGGCTTCGGTGGCAGCGTCCAGTGACGGGTCATACACGGTACAACAGTCCGCGATGTGTTCGTTGAGTAAAGCTTCCATTCGCATCCGACCGATCCAGCCTGTGCCGATAAATCCTAAACGTGGTGTGGCAGGTACAACGTAGGTATCGAAGATATGTGCTGTGGCAGTGTTCATAGTTCAATCCAACCTTTAATAAAGCCGTCAGGACGATCGCACATCATTTGATAAGCGTCGTTTAATTGTTCGAGACTGAAACGATGGGTTAATAATGTTTGCGGGCTGATGCGTCCGCTGATGGTGGCACTGATGCCTTCACGAATTCCCTGGATATACCGGTGACGGTCACGCTCATGGGCATTGATGACATCGATGGCACGCCAATTCCATTTCTGCATGTTGACCTGGCGTAAACCATCCTGGTGATAACCGCCGATAACCAGCTTGCCATATTCGCCGATCATCTCGGTGGCCATGTCCAGAGCGAATTGCATACCGGTAACTTCCATGACCCGATCACAGCCGCGACCCTGGGTATATTCGATCACCTTTTGCGCATTGCCCCACCAGTCTTCGGTATCAAAACTGATTTCGGCACCCAGTTGCTCAGCCAGTTGACGGACCTCCGCTCGGCATGAAATCGCGATAACCCGTGCGCCGGCAGCGATACTTAATTGCACCAGCAATAAGCCTAAAAATCCGGCGCCGATGATGGCGACGGTTTGGTCGGGGCGCACATCGGCGCGCTTAAAAATATTCATTGCACAGCCGATGGCTTCACCGGGAAAAGGAATATCGTCGAGTTCTTCAGGTAAGCGCACGGCGTCTTCGGCGGGCACACACATGATTTCAGCAAAGGCGTGATCACCAAGACACGCAACACGCTGATCGACGGAAAACGTTTCCACCTGATCGCCCACCGCAATCACGCGGCCCCAGCCTTCATGTCCTGGTGAGCCGGCGGGCAGGGGATATTCAAACCAGGGACGACCTTCCCATACGGGGAGATTGGACGCGCACACGCCGCAGCCTTCCAGGCGAATCATGATGTCGTTCGGTCCGCATTGCGGCGTCGGTTGCTGCTGGACCACAAATTGTTTTGCCGCTGATAACACGGCAATGGTGTGACGGGCAGGCACAGTCTGGTAGTCATCTGTAACAGCGAGATTACCGGATATAGGCATGACTCATCGCTCCTTTTTTTAAAGCACCAGGGGGGTTTAAAGCACTAGAAGGTGTAAAACCATTAGAAGAGGGTGACGCAGTGGAATGATTAAATTCCGTGTGTTGATTAAGGAGGTAAGCGGAGACCCATTGATAGAGTTGCTCAAGGCCAGTATTGATGTCAACCTTGGGTTTCCAGCCGGTCAGTTCGCGGAACAAACGCGTATCCGTGACATAATATTTTTGGTCGCCCAAACGCCAGTTGGAAAATGCATAAGGGCAGGGGCGTCCGGTCAGTGCGTCAATTCGTGCAAGAATTTCCAGCAAGCTGGTGCTGTTCTCTACACCGCCGCCTATGTTAAAGGCTTTGCCTGACACGCGCGTCATATTGTCCTGTGCCAGGAGCATCGCGTTAACCAGATCGTCCACAAATAAAATATCGCGCACCTGGCGGCCATCACCATATAGTGTCAGCGGTAAATCTTTCATGGCCTGAATTAAAAAATGCGCGACCCAGCCCTGATCCTCTGTACCAAATTGATGTGGTCCGTAGATGCAACTCATACGGAACACTGCCGCAGGGATACCATAGGTGCGCGCGTAATCCAGCACATACTGGTCCGCTGCGCCCTTCGAGCAACCGTAGGGGCTGTGGAAGTCGAGCGGTTGTTGTTCGCTAATGCCTTGGGAAAATTTGGGGTCGGCGGGAATATAACGGTCGTTGGTGCGTGTCAATTCAACATTGTCCAGCGCGCCGTACACTTTGTTGGTCGATGTAAATAACAGTGAAGGCGGGGTGTCCATTTGCCGCATGGATTCCAGGATATTTAAGGTGCCGCGCACATTGATATCGAAATCTTTTTGCGGTGCATCAATGCTGGTGGTCACTGCAACCTGGGCGGCAAAATGAAATATCCGTGATGACTGGTGGACCGCATCGCGTACCAGATGAGCATCGCGAATGTCCGCAATTTCCAGTTGCACATCGCTGCCGTAGGTATCACACAACCACTCCAGGTTGCGCTCGACACCCGCGCGACCGAGGTTGTCAAAAATCAGCACAGACTCACCTTGCTCCAATAAACGCGCGGCCAGATTGGTGCCGATAAAACCGGCACCGCCGGTAATCAAGTTGGGCTTTTTGCGCGAGTTGGGTGGCACGATGGTAAGCCCTTTTTCGCCGAGGACTGTGGAGGGTTCCCGGGATAATCCTGCACCACTGTGAAATACGGTTTCGGCTAAATGCCGCAAACCTTGCAAACCGGATTCGGCCCACACGCGGTAAAGTAACTTGGGCGTACCGTCGGCGGCTTTTAAACCAAAATGATAATGGCGTTCGTCTTCATGGAAGCCATCCTGATGGCATTCGTGCGGGTGGAGGTCGTAGCCGGAATACCAGTACACGCGTTCCACCGGTGCATCCAGCACCTCCATAAATTTTTTCACCTGGATAATTTCATCGTGGCGCCAGGTGGAGTAGCCCACTTCGGTTAACCAGATTTCCGGCGATAAGTGATGCTTGTCCAGGAGCGTGCGAATCTGGCTGACTTTGTTGCCCCAGTCATGGGAATCAAATTCCCAGGTGCCGGGAAACCCGTGCATGCCTACCGCATCCATCAGGCCGATGACGCCGCGTGAGCACATCATGTCCAGCCAGTTAGGATCGGTCGGACACATGCCGGCCAATACAGTTTTTTTGCCGCGCTGTCTGGCCCAATGAGCGGCCATACCGATCATGTCGGTGAAGATGCTCCAGTCCGGGTCCAGCCGCCAATCCCAATCGTTCAGATTATTGGGTTCATTCCATAATTCCACCCACTCAAAATAACGTCCGTACCGGCTGATCATGACATCCAGAAAATCAGCGTAGGCTTTCGGATTGCGCGGCGGCGACGAGGTTTTTGCTTCAATTCCCAGGGAGGGTGGTGTGTAGGTAAAGCAGGGTAATAACTCGGCTGTTTTAGCCACCTTGGGCACAAACCAGTCAAACCATTTCTGACCTTCCGGTGTGTGCCAGTCCGCCCAGGATAATCCGGTCCGCAACCGCGGAATATCCAACGCTTGCAGGTCTTGCAGCATATCTTCTGCACGTTGGTATTCGCCGGGACGAAGCCATTCGATCACACCTAATCGCTGCTGGGCAGTTTTTCGGTAATTGATGCTCATAAGCTCAATCCTCTGCTGAATAATTCATTGCGCATGGTGTCAACGCGATCAAAGGACGCTTTACCCTGGAGCCACTGCGACAGTTCTTCCAGGCCATCTTCCAGCGAAACACGCGGTTGATAGCCGAGCAGGTTGCGCGCTTTATCGATGTTGGCAAAACAGTGACGAATATCGCCAACCCGATATTCACCGGTAATCTCCGGCGCGATGTGAGCCTTATCCAACACCTGGCCAACTTTGGTGGCGATATCGGCAATACTGTAGTTTTCGCCGCTGCCGATATTAAAGACTTCACCATCCGCGTTGCTGTTTTCCAGTGCCAGCACGCACGCCTGGGTAATGTCATGCACACTCACAAAGTCGCGGCGCTGTTTACCATCTTCAAAAATAATCGGCGGCTTGTCGTTGAGAAAGCGCGACGAAAAAATCGCCAGCACGCCAGTGTAAGGATTGGAGAGTGCCTGGCGCGGCCCATAAATATTAAAGAAACGTAGAGCTGTAACGGGAATGTTATAGGCGGAGCCGACAATCAGGCATAGCCGCTCCTGGTCGTATTTTGACAAGGCATAAACAGAAGACGGCGAGGGCAGTTTGGTTTCCGGTGTGGCGACAGGTTGCAGCGCTTCGCCGCCATAAAATACATCCCATTGCCTCTCAGCAAATGCTTTTACCGAACGTTCCGGCGGCGAATAAATATTGCCGCTGGTATCGCGATATAAACCTTCACCGTATAAACTCATGCTTGAGGCAACCACCAGTTTTTTTACCGGCCGCTTGCTCAGTGCTTCGAGTAATACCGCCGTGCCGCGATTATTGACATCCGTGTAATGATTGATTTGATACATGCTTTGGCCAACGCCTACAGCAGCAGCAAAGTGATACACGGCACTCACATCCTGTAAGGCTTCTTCGACCTTTGCCGGATCGCGCACATCGCCTTCAACGCGCTCGACATATTGACTCAGATAGTCCGGCCATTCCTGGTCGCCGTGTACTTGTTGTGTCAGGTTATCCAAAACCCTTACGGCGTATCCTTCTTTCAGCAACTGGTCCGCAAGGTGTGACCCCACAAAACCGGCGCCGCCGGTAATCAGAATTCTTTCTTTCATCTCAACGCTCCATATTGATACGAGGATTTGCCACACTGATTTGCGCGGTGGCAGAGTGGGTGGCCGCAATCAACGCGTTGTTGTTCAGTAATTTCTCAAAATAATGAATGGTCTCGGCCAAACCTTGTTCCAGTTTGATGCGCGGTTGCCAGTTGAGCAGGCGATTAGCGCGCGTAATATCCGGCCGACGTTTGATAGGATCATCCTGTGGCAGGGGATAAAATTGAATCCGCGATGATGAGTCAGTCATCTCAATCACCTTGGACGCCAGTTCCAGCACAGTGAATTCGCCGGGGTTACCGAGATTCACCGGCCCTACAACCGTTTTCGGTGTCTTCATCAACGCCTTTATGCCGGCAATCATGTCATCGACATAGCAAAACGAGCGTGTCTGGCTGCCGTCGCCGTAAATCGTGATCGGCTGATTCATCAAGGCTTGCACAATAAAGTTGGACACTACCCGGCCATCATTCGGTTGCATGTAAGGGCCATAGGTATTGAAGATGCGTGCAATCTTCACATCAACGTTGAACATGCGGTGGTAGTCCATGCACAAGGTTTCAGCGCAACGTTTACCTTCGTCGTAACAGGCGCGCGGGCCGATGGGGTTCACGTTGCCGAAATAATCTTCTTGCTGCGGGTGCACATGGGGGTTGCCGTAGATCTCGCTGGTGGATGATTGGAAAATCCGCGCTTTTTTGGCGACGGCCAGCTTGAGTAAATTATTGATCCCTTCGGTGCTGGTACGAATAGTTTGCAAAGGGTCAGCCTGATATTGCACCGGTGAGGCAACGCAGGCCATATTGTAGATTTCATCCACATTCTCATTGATAGGATCGGTGACATCCTGTTCCAGCAAAGTGAAGTTTCTGAAAGAAGAAACAAGCTCAAGATTGGATTTGCTACCACTCGAAAAATTATCCAGGCAAATAACGTCATGGCCTTCTTCCAGCAGGTTTTTGCACAAATTAATGCCCAGAAAACCGCCACCACCAGCCACAAGAATACGTTTTGTCATTGAATGTTTCATTGGTAATCCTCAACACAGGGAGATCAATCGTAGACACAGAACATCAGCAATTTTCCAGGTATTCATCAGGATTCCGATGTCTATGGTTTTTGCCACGCAAACGACATCACGGCGTTTACCCTTGAACTCCCTTTGTTGATTTACCGTTGCGCTTATTGCTCTTTAGCTTTAACCATGCAATTACATAAAACCAAAAGGCTTATTCCCTACAGCCATATCCATGCCAATTTATTCATCCGGCATTTAACTCGTCAAAGAAGCTATAGGATCTTGAGTGGTGATAGGAGCAGGAGCAGAGATGACAGCAACAGGAAGGGTGTTATTGCGCATTTAACAACATCAGCAATCATAAATTTACAAAGGTTTGTAATATTTACTTTTGCAGCTGATGCTTCGCTTGTCGTTGAGTTTTGCACGACGGCTGAGAAAAGAAAAAGCCAAACCCCGAAAGGCTTGGCTTAATTTTCAACTTGTGTAGCGGGATCGGTTAAACGATCCCGCCAAAACGATTAGTTACCGTTCCACAAGCGTTGTAACAAGCTGGTTTTTCTACTATCGAAGTTCAACCAGGTACCCCAACCGGATTCATTAACATCGGGTACGTATGAGTGCTCATACAAACCGCCGGTGTCAGCAGATTCCGGGTTGATGGACCAGTAGCAAGCTTCGATATCTTTCTCGATCATGTAATCAACAAAAGCGTTTTGCCATTGTTGGTCAACATTGGTGGTGATGTGGCTCCACATTTCCTGCTCGGCAGCGCGAGTGTTTCGTGGCCAATCCATGTTGCCACCGAACTCACCGATGATCAGGGCATAACCCTGGTCACGCAGGTAACCGAAGTGCTCTTGCCAGCCAGCTTCGAGTTTGGTTGGGTCGAGGGTGATCTGGCAATCGGCGCGGCCCGCTTCATCACCTTCCAACTCAGCACATTCGCCAGTCATGAAATGACGTTGAACGAATACAGATGGGCCGTAGGTGTGCGGAGAAATAACCAGACGCTCTTTCGGAATATTGAGCGGACGCTCAGCGAAGCCGAAGAAGTTCTCACCCCAGTTGGGGTTGTAGTCCATGCTGCCGTGGGCAACTTCAGTGCCGTCAGACTTCACAGAACCTACACCCTCAACAACGATCAGCACGTTCTGGTTAACTTCGTTGATTGCCTGGTAAGCGCTTTCAGCGAGGGTAGCCCATTCGTCCCAGGTGTAATCCCATGGTTCGTTGAAGATGTCGATACCGAGGATGTTGTCTACACCGAGAGACTGCTCAAATCCTGCAATGGTACGCAGGTCTTCCAGCCAGAGTTGCTCGTTGTATGGATCATCATTCGGTGCGCCGCCGCCACAGGAATACTCTTCACGGGTGAAGTCATAGCCCTCGCGGGTTGCGTCGACGTAAGGTGGATTCGCATCCAGACGGCCTGCACGCCAGCCTACGTAGTTGGAGCAGGAGTGGATGTCGATGATGACTTCCAGATCGTTCTGATCAGCCAGCTTGATGAAATCTTCCAGAGCCTGACGTGAGTTGGTTTGACGCACAGATTCATGGTTTTTCAACACGCCGCCGGCACGGATGTCGCCGATACCTTGCGGATCAGTCGGGTCGAGGGTTTGCGGTGCGATAGGGATACGCAACACGTTGATACCCACGTTTTTGATTTCGGTCATGGTTTGTTGCATATCACGACCGGTATCCGCCCACCACATGTTGCCTACGTACAATTCCATCGGCGCGCCGCCAGGATTGTTTTCAGCATCGGTTGGCTCGTGTTGACCTTCAAGACCGAACCAGGCGCCACACTGCACAGGGAAAATGGTGCCGTTCTTGGTGATCTTACCGGTTGAATCTACACGCCAGCGACCGCTGGTGGGCGTACTGGACGAGACAGAACTGGCCACGCTGGAGGCAACGCTCGACGCGATGCTTGATGCAACACTTGAGGGTGCGCTGGACGCAACGCTTGACGGTGCACTGGAGGCAACACTCGATGGTGCGCTTGATGCAACGCTTGACGGGGCGCTGGAGGCTACGCTTGAAGGTGCGCTGGAACTGTTACCTACAGGACCATAAGGCGCCGGCTGGCTGCTACAGGTGCTGAGGGAGATACAGCTACGGTTTTGTTCCCAGCCCCAGCCACTTTGCGTGGTGGTACACAGGGGATACAAGGTGCCGTACCAGTTACATTGCCCGCCCGTATTATTGTTGGGGCTTGAACTGGAGGCCACTGAAGAGGCTACGGAGCTCACTGTGCTGCTCGCAGCGGATGATTGGTTGCCGTTGCTGCCACAAACCGCACCGTTAACGGTAGGGTTCTCAGCGCTGCCGCCATTTTTATTGACCTGGAAGCCGAACTCGACGGTCTGGCCGGGCTGAATTGTGCCGTTCCATCCGAGGTTGGTCGCCGTGTAAGGATTGCTGCCGCTGAGGTTTGCGTTCCAGGAACTGGTCACGCGGTTGGCATTATATTGCCAGCTCACATTCCAGCCATTGATCGCGGTGCTGCCATCATTGGTAATGCGAATGGCGGCAGTGTAACCACTGTTCCATTCGTTACTAATGACATGGCTACACACGGCGGCCTCGGCAGAGTTGCCGTAACCCGCTGCAGCGATACCAATGCTGAGCGCGGCCACTGCCAGGCTTAAGCCCTTTGGATTTGCCGTTAACATTTGTTAGCTCCTATCTTATTTATGATTTAAGAAGTTATGGCTCATGCTCTTTTTGTGTGTTCACACGCAATACCCTAGAGCTGCGGGACCTCATCGCGTGCTTGTGTCTTCCCTGTTGTCTTTTTTCAGGCTGCGCGGCCTGTTGGTCGCTCCATGGCAGACGAACCCCGCCCTGATGAATCAGGTTGGCGTTTGAATCTGTTCAATGTTGAAGGCTCTCCGGTGCGAGTCAGCGATAACACAGCGCCGTGCGGTCGTCAGGCGACAGCAGGGCAGGCGTGATGTACCTGGCTGACAGGCAGCAAAGAAAAATAAAACTCACAGCAGCTATTCGAAAATATCGAACACTGGCCGTGGTTTACGTCGATGTGAACTGTGTGGAACGCACTGATAACTTGCGTTTATTATTGGAGTTTTTATATATAAAATATTTACTGCTGCTTTCTTGTTTTACGTTACTTGCTTACGGTGGAACTTGCTTATAGTTGCGTGTTTCTGTTTACCTTACTTCAAATCGTAATGTATCAATAATCTTTTAGTACAAATTAAAATTTAACACTAAAAGAAAGCCCCGTGACACATCGCGAAAAAATTTTCTCTGTTCCGTTTATTATTGATGGTGTATCTGTTGTTGACGGTGTATTTCTTGTTAATGATAGATATTACTTCAGCTTGGCCATTAATTTCGGTATTGAGTTCCGCTTTACATTATTTTATGTGCCAATGTTTATTTCGTGTGAAAAATATCACAATAAACACATTCGCACCATCACCCTTTGCAGAAAAATTTTCCGGCACGCCAGGGTATGGCGAAGTTATAACAGATACTGGAGATAAGCAGCACTTCTCATTCCGGTCGACGATAGCCGCCGGGAATGCCTCGTTTGCTGAGCACCCACTGCCACAACTGAATGTTGCGCGCACGAAATGCACCGGCACACGACAACAAATAGTAGCGCCACATGCGTAAAAAGCGTTCGCCGAGTTGAGCTGAAAATTGTGGCCAGGCATTTATCACATTGTTGTGCCATGCCATCAGCGTCTTGTCATAATCCGCACCAAAATTATGAAGGTCTTCCACAATAAAATAATCTTCCAGCGCTTCGTCAATCTGGCTGATTGCCGGCAGTTCGCTGTTCGGAAATATATAACGATCCAGCCAGGGGTCTGGCGTGGTGCGGCGGCGATTCTTGCCGATGGTGTGCAATAAAAATAAGCCGTCATCCACTAAACAGCGATGCGCGACTTTCATATAGGTGCGATAGTTTTTGTGGCCCACATGTTCAAACATGCCAATGCTGACAATGCGGTCAAACTTTTCATTAACTTCGCGGTAATCCTGCAAACGAAATTCCAGCGGTAATCCGCTGTAGCGCGTTTGCGCCAGTTTGGCCTGTTCTTTGGAAATCGTAACCCCCACACACTCCACTTGATAATGTTCAGCAGCGTAGCCCATAAAACTGCCCCAGCCACACCCGATATCCAATACCCGCATACCCGGTTGCAACTGCAATTTACGGCAAATAAGATCCAGCTTGGCTTCCTGGGCCTGGGCAAGATTATCGGCATCTTTCCAATACCCGCAGGTATAAGTCATACGCGGATCGAGCATCGCTGCGTAAAAATCATTGCCCAAATCATAATGTACTTCACCCACCTGCCAGGCGCGTTTGGCGTTTTGTCGATTGAGCAGGCGTGAACGCAACGCGTGGAAAATTAATTTGTGCGGCTTGACGCGCTGTGCAACCCGCCCGCGCAACAAACGACAAAAAAATTCATCCAGCTGTTGAACCTCCCAATCGCCATCCATGTAGGCCTCGCCTAAACCAAGATTTCCTTGGGAAAAGGCGCGCTCAAGAACGCCGGGCGCCAGTAATTGGATATCCCAGGGACGAGAGCCATTGATCTTGATATCAGCCTGTTCCAGAAGTTCGGAGATCAGTTGATGCAGGCTGGATTGTTCGGGAGAGAAATACGTATTTTGAAAGGTAGACAGGTCATGGGGCATAACAAACTCCTCTCAGTCATCAATAGTAATGCGAGGCGAATGAGGTTACCGAAATGCTGCTGTGCCAATTTAACCGATCTTATGTAAGGACAAAAGCTTTTTTATGTCACCTGGAGTTGCCTTGAGAATTAGGATTATCGTTAAGAGGAGGTTTTGCTGTGGCGCATAAATCTTCTTGAGAGGCACTTATAAAAATAGCAATTCCGAGAAGCGTTCCGATAAAACCACAACGCCCCTTCGTTTTTAAAAATGCCACTCAGCTGCCAGACGCCATGTTCGCGGTTCGAATACATGGTAATGGTGATCATCTACCGGGCTGCTTTCACCGGGCAATTGGGAGGCATAAAAATATTCGATGTCGTGGTCGTTGGAATCGAACAGGTTGAGGATATCCAGTGTCAACTTTAACTGATCCGTTACCTGATAGCCTGTACGCCAATTTACGAGAGTACTGGCATCAGCAGTGGCGCCGCTGTCGAGTGGGTACTCGGCAATATGGCGCAAACGCAGGTAGGCAAAGAGATGGTCACTGAATTGCCAGTTAATCCCGGTCGTTAACACATGCTCCAGGGCACCTGGAATATGGGTGAAGCCATCCAGTGCTTCATCAAATTGTGCGTCACTGTAGGAATATTCCATATCGAACATCCAGTGGTGGTTGATGCGGTAATAGGCGGTCAGTTCCAGGCCGCTACGGGTGCTGCTGACACCGGTATCTTCTGTAATGCCTTCGTCACCAACGAATAGTAATTCGGAGTCGATCTCCAACTGCCACAATGCAATGGATGCGTTGAGCTTTTCAAAATTACCTCGCCATCCGATTTCATAGCCGAGCGTATCTGCTAACGGATCTGCCGGGTCGAGCGGGTCGGCAGTAACGGGATCAACACGCAAGGTTACGCCACGGGCATCGTTGCTGTGAAAACCTTGCCCCATACTGGAGTAGATTTCCTGCTGATCATCGAGCGCATAAATCAATGAGAGCGAACGGGTGATAATGTCATCGTTTTTTTCTCCACCGTTGAGTATCAACGTATCGGGATTTGTCGCAGATAAGGGAGTAACCTCGAAGGTAAAATAATCGTAACGCAGACCCAGCACGCTGCGCAGTGACGATGTGAGGTCCCATTTATGTTGCCAGTAAAGACTGTAGCTGCTTTCTTCTACCGCATCAGTGCGGATGGTGCTGATGAATTGCCGCGCCTGGGTGCGATTCAGGCCGACTTCGTCAATATCATCTGTGCGGCTTTGCAATCCAAAGGTGTGCTGGGCGGTTTTACCCAGGAGGTCGCGGCTGAATGTCCAGGCAAGATCACCGCCATAAATTTTCCGGTTATCAATCTGTTGGAACTGATCGCCATCCGGGTCGGTAAAATAACTGAAGTTGGACCATAGCGTCATAGCGTAGTCAATGACGTACAGGTGCGCCTGTAACTCACTCTCATCGGTATATTGATGGCGCAATGTGCCCGACAAACTGTAGCGGCTGGATTCGCCGCCGACACTGGTGTCAATCGAACCGAGGTCGCTGATTAACCCTTGTTGCACGGCGCGTTGGGGTATCTGGTCCGCAGAATTCCATTGGTTATCGTAGGCCATGGCGAGCAAATGAAATGAAGAATTTCCCTGCGTCCATTGCTGCTTCAACCAGACATTGGTCTTGCCCACGTCTTCGTTGATATCGTCCCACGGGCCCTGGTAGGTTTGATATTCAATACCATAAAGTAATTTACCTGCGGCGGCGTCAGCTTCACCCATGAACAGGGCACGGTAAAAATCGTGTTCACCTACTCCAATCAGAAAGCGATCTTCGGCGGCGTTGGCAGTGAGAATATCGGCAGAACCTGCGCCAGAAAAATCACCGACGTCAGCGTAATAAGGGCCTTTTTTGTAATGAATACCACCGACCAATTCTGGAATAATAAAGTTTATATCGGTGTAGCCTTGACCGTGGCCATGAGTACGCATATTGACGGGCATACCATCAACACTGGTTGCGAAATCCGTCCCGTGATCAAGATTGAAACCACGTAGAAAATATTGGTTAGCTTTACCGCTGCCACTGTGTTGTGTGGCCACCAGGCCGGGTACAGCTTCCAGTATTTCGCCAACCCTGAGCAAGGGTCGTATCGCAAGATCCTCCTTTGAAACGCTACCCTCGGAAGCGGATATTCGCTGACCAATTACGTGTGCGTTACGCCCCAGGACTCTGATTTCTTCGATACCGATTTTATCGGCAGTCGTGTAAGCCGACAGTGCACATAGCATCGTTGTTCCGACC
>DATJLH010000155.1:0-16790 GCA_035490615.1 Cellvibrio sp. | reverse complement strand
ATACCAGGGTTAAAACACCGCCAGGGGCGGCTCGTACAAGGCGGCCAGTTGCTCGCGCAACTCCAGGATATGCTCGCCCCAATAACGCTCGGTGTTAAACCACGGAAAATGGCGCGGAAACGCCGGATCGTCCCAGCGGCGCGCGAGCCAGGCGCTGTAGTGCATGATACGTAGGGTACGCAGGGCTTCGATCAGATTCAGCTCAGCCAGATCAAAATCGCAGAATTCCCGGTAACCATCCAGAATCTCCGCTAACTGCAAGCTTTGTTGTTCGCGCTCGCCGGACAGCAGCATCCACAAATCCTGTACCGCCGGCCCGTTACGCGCATCATCGAAGTCGACAAAATGCGGCGCATCGTCGCGCCAGAGGATATTGCCGGGATGACAGTCGCCGTGGAGGCGAATGGGGGGGAAGTGTGTTTGCGCAAAGCGATCCTCCAGGCGGCGGATCAGGTCGGCACCCAAACTGCGATAGGATTCGCGCAGACTGGGCGGTATAAAATCGTTTTCCAGCAAAAAGCTATAGCTGTCGCGGGCAAAGCTTTGCACGTCCAGGCTGGGTCGTTCGATGAAAGGGCGGGCGCGGCCCAGGGCGTGGATACGCCCCAGCACACGGCCCAGGCTCAGCAACTGGTCATAATCATCCAGGTTGGGGGCGTGGCCGCCCTGGCGCGGGTAGAGTGCAAAGCGAAACGGATTGCCCTGGTGGGCGAAGGTCCGTAGCGTGTTGCCGTCGGCGTCAGCAATGGGGGGCACGACGGAAATCTCCAGTTCGTGCAGGGCCTGGGTGAAGGTATGCTCCTCCAGGATCTGCGCATCGCTCCAGCGCTGCGGGCGGTAGAATTTGGCAATCAGTGGGCTGGCATCTTCAATGCCCACCTGATAAACACGGTTTTCATAGCTGTTGAGCGCCAGCACACGGGCATCGCTCAGGTAGCCACAGCTTTCCACCGCATCCAATACCAGGTCAGGGCTGAGTGCTTCGTAAGGATGGGCTGGGGATTGGGTCATGGGGACGGGCCTTTTTATGCTGGCTGGTGCATGGAAGTTCGCGGGCAAATATCCTACGCTGAACCATAAGCTCGCGGCCGGACAGTGTGCCTTACCAGCCGATAGAGCGGAACCTCCAATCGCGGTTAATTTAATGGCGGGCAGACCACATTGCCGGCGGAGATAACGAATAACAGAAGGATTCAACCTGATGAATGTGCATCTCTCGTGGCTCAGGATGGCGAGCCATCTATCTTGCATGTTGCTGTTAACTGGCCTGACGGCCTGTGGCGGCGGTGGCAGCGGCGGTTCGCTGCTGGATGATCGAACCGGCAACTTTAATAATAATTCAGCTTGGGAGCCGGGGGTTTTCAAGCCGGCCAGTGACTTCAAGAATCGCTGTGATGCACCGCGCTCCGGCACTGATCCCTACACCGGTAATAGTTACCCGGACCGCACCGGCAATACCCTCGCAGAGAATAACTGGCTGCGTTCCTGGAGCAATGAAACCTATCTGTGGTACGACGAGATTATCGATACCGACCCCGCCGAATTTGACGAGCCGACCCTTTACTTCCAATTACTCAAGACCTACGCATTGACGCCCTCGGGGGCGCCCAAGGATCAGTTCCACTTCACCTACGACACCGCCGAATGGAATGCTCTGTCCGGTTCGGGTGTATCGGCGGGTTACGGGGTGACCTGGGCGATTATCAGCGCATTGCCACCGCGCGAAATTCGCGTGGCTTATACCGAACCCAATACGCCCGCCACGGCAGAAGGGATAGACCTGGCGCGCGGCGCGCTGGTGCTGGAGATCAACGGCGTGGACGCGGTAAATGACAACACCGAGGCGGGTGTTAACACCCTGAATGACGGGCTTTTCCCCTCCGACACCGGGGAAAATATCACCCTCGTGGTCCAGGATATCGGTGCCGATGAGCCGCGCACCGTCACCCTGACCTCGACCACCATCACCTCGACACCCGTGCAGAATGTCAGAACGCTGGAAAGTGAATCCGGGGAGACGGTGGGTTACCTGTTGTTCAACGACCATATCGCCACGTCAGAGGATCTATTGATTGAAGCGATTGATGAACTCAGCTCCGCCGGGGCGACGCAGCTGGTGCTGGATTTGCGCTACAACGGTGGTGGTTTGTTGGCCATTGCCAGCCAACTGGCGTATATGGTCGCGGGAGATGTGGCTACATCGGAACAGGTGTTTTACAACATCAGCTTTAACGACAAGCACCCTGATCGCGACCCGGTGACCGGCCAAACCCTGACACCCATTCCCTTTTACAAACAAACCCTGGGCTTTTCCACCGCGACCGGCCAGCCCTTGCCCAGCCTTAACCTGCAGCGGGTATACATCCTGACGGGCTCCGGCACTTGTTCTGCCAGCGAAGCCATCATCAACGGCCTGCGTGGCGTGGGAGTAGAGGTTATCCAGATGGGTACCTCCACCTGCGGCAAGCCCTATGGTTTTTATCCGACGGATAACTGCGGCACGACCTACTTCACGGTGCAGTTCAAGGGCGATAATGCCCAAGGCTTCGGCGAGTATTCTGATGGCTTTACCCCGGGCAGCAACCCGGCCGACGCGGCCAGCTTGCCCGGTTGTAGCGTGGCCGATGACTACTTGCACGCCTTGGGCGATCCGGCGGAAGCGCGGCTGGCTGCCGCATTGGCATACCACGAGACCGGTGAATGCCCCGGCGCGAATACCGCAGGATTGCAGAAATCAGCACCGAAGCCAGCCGAAGGCTATGTCCATAAACCTGAGGCCTTGCGCAACATCATCCTGCTGCCGCCGGATAGCCAGTAGTTTGCGACAGGTCCCCGCTGACATGCTTCGCCGAAAATAAAGATAAAAGCAGTGAACGGTGGGGAAAAATCCGTAAATACCGCAAACCCTGGCGGTCAATTTTTGTGGAACAGGGCTCATTGATGGTGTCGGGACTTTCATCCTGGCCAGATAGGGGCTATAAGGAGATAGAGTCTATTTTAAGGAGATAGGCGAAATGACAGGTCCGTCTAATCAGCGAGCTTCCTATGATCACGATAGCGTTCTATAACCTTAAAGGTGGCGTGGGTAAAACCACCACAGCGGTCAACATGGCCTACATGGCAGCAGCCGCCGGGAAAAATACCGTGCTATGGGATCTCGATCCCCAAGCCGCTGCTACCTGGTTGTGCCAGCAGGAAAGTGCCAAAACCCGGGCGATCAAGGTGTTCAGCAAAGGCAAGGCAGTTGCTGATCTGGAAGTGGCCACGCCATTTCCAGGCCTGAGTGTCATTCCGGCGGACCTGAGCCTGCGCAAGATGGAGAAGGAGTTTGAGGGCCAGAGCGGTAATCGCTGGCTGAAAAATCTCATCAAGCCCCTTGCCGATAAAAACGACATCCTGATCTACGACTGCGCGCCATCCCTGTCGCCTGCAATGGAGCAACTGCTGAGCGATGTCGATATCGTGCTGATTCCCATGATCCCCAGCCCCTTGTCTATTCGTGCCATGGAACAAGTCATCGCATTCTTTGGCGACAAGAAGAACAGTCCGCAAAAGATTGTCGGCTTCTTTAATCAGGTGGATATGCGCCGCAACCTGCATCGCCAGGCGGTGGAAAACCTCAAGCAGATGCCGGTGCCGATGCTCAAAAGCTGGATTCCCATGAACTCGGCGGTAGAGCAGATGGCCCTGCGGCAGGCACCATTGACCAGCTACGCCAGCCATGGCCGCGCCGCGCTGGCCTATCAGGAGATGTGGAAGGAACTGGCGCGTTTGCTGCGTAAAACCGAGCGAGAGGCGGTTGTTGCCTCCTGATCCTGGGGTGTGTTTATTGGCCTCACATCCGGCGTTCGTGCCAACGCCCACACATGCACTTCCTTCGCCCCCTGGCGGATCAACAAGTGGCTTAATTCCCGCGTCGTTGCCGTGGTTGTCACCACATCATCCAGAAGGGCAACCCGTTTTCCCTGGATAGCCCTGTTGCCGGCGGCGGTCATGCTGAACACCTGCCGCAGATTTTCCTGTCGCTTGGCCCGGCTCAAGCCTTTTTGCGCGGGCGTGTGCCGGGTGCGTCGGCAGGCGCGCGATGCCAGCGGAAGCTTCAGCTCCGTTGCCAATTGTCTACCTAGCAGGTCGGTTTGATTAAAGCCGCGTAACCAGCGGCGCGTCCAGTGCAGTGGCACCGGGATGATCAACTCCGGCAGGCACCGATCCTGCTCGTCGTAGGTGTGGAGGACGCACTGCGCCAATGCTTGGCCTAGCGCACGGCCAGCAGCGAGTTGACGACGGTATTTGAAATGATGAATCAGATAATCCACCGGGTACTGGTATCGGAAGGGTACAACAGTGCATGAAAACGCCGGCGGCTTGGCCAGGCAATGGCCACAATAATCACCGGAGCTTTCCTGGGGTAGCGGGACGGCACACTGACGGCAGCTGCCCTCCGTCAACGAAAGATGTGGCAACCCCAACTCACAATCCGGGCAAACCAGCTCACCCCGCAAACCCCTGCCACACAACAGGCAAACCGTGGGTACCAACCCGTTAAAAAATCGCCCAACCTTCTCCCAAACCCATAAAAAGCCTGCTTTCATACTTTTCCCTTTTCCCTTTTCCCTTTTCCCTTTTCCCTTTTCCGGGCCGGACTCTAGCGCTACCGGGCCCGATTGCCAAGTCTCGACCTGTTAACCCATTTCTCTTTTCAGGTTGACAGCTATCAATGTCCCGCTAAGATAGAGGCCATCTAACCCCGGTCATCCTCATTTACTCTCATGAATTTCTTCCTATGAATGCTACCAGCCATCCCCTGATTCGCCACGACTGGACCCGCGCCGAAGTGAAGGCGCTGTTTGAACTGCCTTTCAGTGATCTGATGTATCAGGCCCAGACCGTCCATCGCAGTTTTTTCAACCCCAATGAAGTCCAGGTCAGCACCCTGTGTTCTATCAAGACCGGTGCCTGCCCGGAGGATTGCGCCTATTGTCCGCAATCCGCCCGCTACGACACCGGCCTTGAGCGTGAAAAATTAATGGCGGTGGAAAAAGTTATCGAGGAAGCCAAAGCGGCCAAGGCCAGCGGTGCTACCCGTTTTTGCATGGGTGCGGCCTGGCGTTCACCCAAGGGCAAAGACATGCCTTACGTCACCAGCATGGTTAAAGGTGTGAAGTCGCTGGGGCTGGAAACCTGCATGACTCTGGGGATGCTCAACGAAGACCAGGCGCAGGAACTGGCCAACGCCGGTCTGGATTATTACAACCACAACCTCGATACCTCGCCGGAATACTATGGCGAAATCATCACCACCCGTACTTATCAGGATCGTCTGCAAACCCTCGCCAATGTGCGCAAGGCCGGCATGAAGGTCTGCTGTGGCGGTATCGTCGGGATGGGTGAAGAAGAGGGAGATCGTGCGGGCCTGCTGGTGCAACTGGCGACCATGCCGGAACATCCGGAATCGGTACCCGTGAACATGCTGGTGAAGGTGGAGGGTACCCCCCTGGCGGATCAGGCCGATCTCGATCCGTTTGATTTTATCCGCACCATTGCGGTGGCGCGTATCCTGATGCCCAAGTCCCACGTGCGTTTATCTGCCGGCCGTGAACAGATGAACGAACAAATGCAGGCCATGGCCTTTCTCGCCGGCGCCAACTCGATCTTCTACGGCGAAAAATTGTTGACCACGCCTAACCCGGAAGCCAGTAAGGACATGCAGCTGTTCAAGCGCCTCGGCATTACCCCGGAAGCTTACGAAATTCACGAAGATGAAGCCGAGCAGGAAGCGGCTGTCGTCAACCAATTACAGGAAGCGCAACTCGATTCGTTTTTTTACAACGCCGCGAAATAACCTCTACCTCAGGGAGCGACATGAAATACGGATTGATAGCGCTATTAGCCGGTGCCTTGCTCAGCGTGCCGGTTCACGCGGAAAAGTACGGTGGTCTGGCACTGGGTGCGGCAGAGTTTTGTGAAGGGGCCGGCGAGTCCGGTTTTTTCGGCGGTGATTGTTTAAACCCGCGCTTCCTGCTGCGTGGTTACGCGGGCCATCGGTTTTCCGATTTTGTCAGTCTTGAGCTTGGCTTTGATGCCATTTTTGATCCGCGCGGCTGGTTTGGCGGTGGGCATGGTAATACGGAAATTAATGGCGCTACGGTTGGTGCTTACGGATTAATGTCGCTGCCGCTTGCGGATGAGGTTCGCTTATTCGCCGGCCCCGGTGTCGGCGGTTCAATGATCCACACATCTCGGGGGGACATCCGCTACGTCGAAGTGGGCGATGAAACGTGGGAAACGCGTGAGTCGAGCGATACCACCTTTGGTATGAACATCGGTTGGACTGCCGGGGTGGAGTTTGAAACGAACCATACCGGGGTTGTGCGCGTGCAATGGCAAACCTGGCGCTCCATGGATTCCGACGTATTGTTCGACGATGAATTCAGTGCGAATTATTTATCTATTTCCTTGCGTGAGCATTTCTAACGCGGCCAATCATTGGGCCGATCATTTTTAACAGGTGTAACCGATTTGCCCGTGGACAATTCTCTCGATCACATCCTTGCGCCGGCCCTGGCCGAACGCCGCGCCGCGCATCGCTATCGCCACCGGCGCCTGCTGCAAACGCCCCAGGTGCCAGAAGTCATTGTCGATGGCAAAAGGTATCTGTCCTTTTGCAGTAACGATTATCTGGGGCTTGCCAATCATCCTGATGTCATACAACGCATGCAGGCAGCGGCAGCGCAATACGGAGTCGGCAGTGGCGCATCGCATCTGGTGAGCGGTCATTCGTCTGAGCATCACGCACTGGAAGAGGAACTGGCGGCGTTTTGTGGGCGTGATCGCGCGTTATTATTTTCCACCGGTTACATGGCCAACCTCGGTGCCATTACCGCGTTGGTGGGGCAGGGCGATGCAGTATTTGAAGATCGACTGAATCATGCCTCGTTGCTGGATGCCGGTTTACTCAGCGGCGCGCGCTTTCAACGTTTCCTGCACAATGACCTGGATAATTTGCAGGCTCGCCTGGAAAAAACCGAAGCCGCCCGGAAATTAATTGTGGTGGACGGTGTGTTCAGTATGGACGGCGACTTTGCGCCCTTGCCGCAACTGGCACAACTGGCGCAGCAACACAACGCCTGGTTGATGGTGGATGATGCCCATGGTTTTGGTTGCTTCGGCCAAACCGGCGGCGGCAGCGCCGAACATTTCGGTTTGACGCAAACCCAATTACCCATCCTGATGGGCACCCTGGGAAAAGCCTTCGGTACCTTTGGTGCGTTTATCGCCGGCAGTGAAACATTGATCGAAACGCTGATTCAATTTGCCCGTCCCTATATTTACACCACCGCCATGCCACCCGCAGTAGCAGCAGCTACACGCACCGGTTTGCAACTGCTGCAACGGGAATCCTGGCGGCGTGAACATTTGCATCAATTGATCGCACATTTTCGTCGGGGCGCCGCCGAATTAGGTTTGCAACTGCTGGATTCAGTTTCGCCGATCCAGCCCATTATTCTGGGCGAAGAAGCGCGCGCCCTGGCATTTTCCGAACAGCTTGCGGCGCGCGGTTTCTTAGTGATTGCCATTCGCCCACCCACGGTGCCCGCCGGCAGTTCGCGCCTGCGGGTCACGTTATCAGCAGAGCACTCTCAGGCCCAGGTTGATGCCTTGCTGGATGCGCTTGATGCGGTAAACCAACAGGTGCCCGCGTGATGTCGGCGCAGCAACATTCATTACCCGCCACGCTGGCGGTACATCATTATCCGGCGCAGACATTACCGGCGCAGCGCGAACCGCTCGTGCTGCTGCACGGGTGGGGGTGCGACAGCCAAACCTGGCAGCCCTTGTTGCCGGCGCTGCAACAGACCGGCGATGTCTATGCGATTGATTTGCCCGGTTTTGGCCACAGTCACGCTGTCTCTTTTGCGGATCTGGAGAGCGTGCTGATATTGTTGGAGCAACACCTGCCCGCGCGCGCTGCGCTTATGGGTTGGTCGCTGGGTGGCATGTTGGCAATCGCGTTGGCCGCGCGGGCACCCGAGAAAATTTCCCGCGTGATTTCACTGGCTACCAACGTTAAATTTGTGGCTTCCCCGGATTATCCAACGGCCATGCCGCCGGCTGTCAATCGCCAATTCAATCAACAATTTGCCGATGATCCGCAACACACATTGAAATTATTTACCGGCTTACTGGCGCAAGGTGATGCACAGGAACGTGCGCTGCTTAAAGCCCTGCGCGCGGTTAAAGCATTTCATCCAGGCAGGGGTTGGAATGCTGCACTGGCCCTGTTGGCCCACCTGGACAACCGCACGGCTTTTGCGCAATTGACCCAGCCAGGTTTACACCTGCTGGCCGAAGCTGATGCCCTGGTGCCGGCGAGTGCCGCGGAGGCATTGCGCCGTCTTAATCCGCACCAACATGTCGAAGTTATACCGCACGCCGCTCACGCGCTGCACTGGAGTCAACCGCAAGCGCTCATACCGTTGGTTACTGAATTTTTGCGGCAGCCCCTGCCGGGGACGCTGGACAAACGCAAGGTGGCGCAATCCTTTAGTCGTGCGGCGCACACCTATGATGCGGTGGCGACCTTGCAGCGCGAGGTTGGCCAGCATTTACTGCAACAGATACCGCCGAACCTGACACCGCAATGCGCGCTTGACCTGGGATGCGGCACCGGTTTTTTCAGCCGGCGTTTGCGTCAACATTTTCCATCGGCCGAGCTTATCGGTGTTGATATCGCGCAGGGTATGCTGGAATTTTCCCGCAACACCCACGGTGATCTGGCCCAATGGCTATGCGGCGATGCCGAACAACTCCCTTTTGCTGACGCCAGTATTGACCTGATTTTTTCCAGCCTGGCGATTCAATGGTGCACCGCGACGGACAGGTTGTTTGCTGAACTCCGCCGCGTATTAACACCTGGTGGCTTCGGTGTGCTGGCCACGCTCGGGCCGGCTACCCTGCATGAATTGCGGCACGCCTGGCAGCAGGTGGATGGTTATGTGCATGTCAATCAGTTTGAATCCGCTGAGCGGATGCAGGCGGCCATCAGCACCGCTGGCTTGCACTTGAAAGATTGGCAAACGCAGCAGCGCCAGTTGCGCTACGAACGGTTGGTGGACTTGACCCGCGAGTTGAAAGCACTGGGCGCGCATAACGTTAATGCAGGCAAGCCGGGAGGCTTGACCGGGCGTAAAAAAATTGAAGCCTTTAAACACGCTTATGAACAGTGTCGTTGTGAGGGCTTGTTGCCAGCCAGTTATGAAATTTTTTATGTGTTGGTACAGGCTCCCGTTGAATAAGTGATTGAATGAAAAAATCATATGACTAAAAAAACCTTCTTCGTCACCGGCACCGATACCGGTGTGGGTAAAACATTTATCTCTGCCGGTTTACTGCTGACGGCAAAACAACGCGGTCTATCCACGGCAGCATTAAAACCGGTAGCGGCGGGCTGCGAAATGACAGAGGCGGGTTTGCGCAACGACGATGCGCTCTTGTTGCAATCTGTCATTACCCAACCCCTCGCCTACGAACAAATTAATCCCATCGCCCTTGAACCGGCCATTGCACCGCACATTGCAGCACAGCAGGCGCGGCGGGTGTTGTCGGTGGATCGGCTGAGCGGCTTTTGTCGCGGTGCATTAAACCAGGCAGATTTCACCTTGGTGGAGGGCGCGGGCGGTTGGCGTGTGCCGTTAAATCCAGCGGAAACGCTGGCGGATCTGGCGCGGGCATTGCGGTTGCCGGTCATCATGGTGGTAGGCATCCGCCTGGGCTGTATCAATCACGCGTTGCTGACAGCGGAAGCCATTGCGCGGGATGGTTTGCTTATGGCCGGCTGGGTGGCCAATGTGATTGATCCTGATATGCCGTGCCAGCAGGAAAATATTGTGTCCTTACAGCAACGCCTGGCAGCGCCTTGTTTGGGTGTCGTGCCTTATCTGGGGCAGGATGCAACACCGGCATTATTGAGCGACTTTTTTTCAGCGGAATCGGTCGCGCCACTTTTTTGATTCGATAAGGTTCGATAGCCATTTTGGGTGCACGTCACTGAAGCGTCATCCTGTCCCTGCATGATTCCTGTCAGCAAAACCTGACCGAGACTGGCATGTTCCGTGCCTGACCATTTGCTGAGATCCATTTATGCCAATGAGGAACTCTGTGTGAAGGGCAAACATTATCTGCTGATTCTGTGCGTTAATCTTTGGTTAATCAGTTGTGCTGGCCCAGCTACGCGGGAGCCGGTGGAGATTAACCTGGTTGCACTCAACGATTTTCACGGTTATCTGCAGCCCGGTACCTTCAGTTATAGCGATCCGCAGAATCAGGATGCAGTCATCACTGTGCAAGCCGGTGGTGTTGCAACGCTGGGCGGTTTATTGAATGAATTGCGACAGGATGATCCGCACCTGCTTTTCGTCGGCGTGGGAGATTTGATTGGTGCATCGCCGCCGATCTCCGCGATCTGGGCCGACGAGCCGACGCTGGAAGCAATGGCATTATTGGACATGCGTTTATCCTCCCTGGGTAATCATGAACTGGATGAAGGCAAGGCCGAATTGTTGCGGCAGATTAACGGCGGATGCGACTCACCCCGGCCCGAAAAAGCCTGCCAGTGGCGCGCGGATTATACCGGTACATCGTTTCCTTACATCGCCGCCAATCTGATCGATACCGAGACAGGCAACACGCTGGTAGCACCTTATGTGATTGAGCAGGTGCGCGGTGTGAAGATCGCGTTTGTCGGCGCGCAAGTGGAAGATCTCGCGTCGGTTGTCGCTGCCAGTTCCATGCAGGGCATTCGTGTTGACGATGAGGCTGAAGCCATTAACCGTGTTGTGCCGGAAATTAAACGCAAGGGCGCCGACATTGTTGTTGCGGTTGTGCATCAGGGCGGCAATACGCTCGCCAGTTTTAACCAACCGGGCTGCACCGATCTGGAAGGCGACATCGTGGATATCGTTGAACGCCTCGATCCGGCAGTTGATCTGGTATTGAGTGCACACACGCACGAAGCCTATTTATGCACCGTTGGTACTATCCCGGTCACGCAAGCGGGATCATACGGCCGACTGGTCACTCACCTGACGCTGGTGTTTGAACCTGCCGGAAAAACATTACTGGATGTGCAAGCGCGTAATCTGATTGTTGATCCGCAACGCTACCCGCCCGACCCCAAGTTACTCGCATGGCAAACGGATATCGAAGCACGCAGTCGCTCGATACTTGAACGACCTGTTGCGCGCATTGGTGCTCCCATGATTACGCGCATGCCGAATCGTGCAGGAGAATCGGCCATGGGCGATCTGGTGGCCGATGCACAACTTGCTGCAACCGAACCATGGGATGCGCAGATTGCACTGATGAACAGCGGTGGTATTCGCGCTGACCTGGTTGTGAAAGATGAAGAACCTTTGAATTATTCCCAGGTGGCGGCGGTACATCCCTTTAAGGGCACCTTGCAAATCATCAGTCTGACCGGTGCGCAAATAAAAAGCCTGTTGGAACAACAGTGGCAGAGCGACGGCCCCGGCAGCTTCAAACCCTTACAGATTTCGCACACATTTTCCTATCGTTGGGACGGGTCGCAGCCGCGCGGTCAGCGTATTCTGGCAGACAGTCTGCGGCTCAATGGTGAGTCGATCCTGCCGACGGAATCCTATCGCATTGCTGTGAATGCATTCCTTGCCGACGGTGGCGATAATTTTTCCGTGTTTACGGAAGCGAGTGATCGCAAAGACACGGGCCTGCCGGATCTCAAGGTATTGATAGATTATCTGGTCGCACAGGAAAAACCGGGCGAGCTGGCAGGGCGTGTTGAGCCGGCGGGGCGGATACGGCGGGTTGATTGATGGATATTTGCATGGTGTGGGTCAGGTCAATAAAAACGCTCCATCGATAGCCGCCAGGCTCCGGTCACAGAAGATTTTACGCTCCGGTTATATATGGCTCGTTATATAGAACCGTCTTTTGCGCCTAACTGGTCTTAAAAATCCGGACAGGGGCGGCAATTCTGGCTGTTTTTCAGGCAAAGCCAAGCGTAAAATGACTTCAATTGTGGGTAAGTCTGTCAGTCCTCCCTGACAATTGCCCGATACCAGCCATTATTGAGGAACTGCCATGCAAATCGGTTCAGTGATTACCCAGGGTTTGATCGGGATGCAGAATAGCCAGGTGGAGATGACCCGTTCAGCCACCCAGATCGCCGAAGCCGGCACGACCCAGCGCAATAATCCGCAAGCCAATGATGTCGTCGAACCCCTGATCAACCTGCAATTACAGTCACAGTTGTTCGACAGCTCGGCGCGCGTGGTCCAGGTCGCTGATGAAACACTGGGCACTCTGCTAGATACCAAGGCCTGACGGACCCTTCCATGATTACCAACATCCCATCCAGCTACGCCAACGCCGTTGCGCCCTTTGCGCCGCTCGGTCGTCAGGCGGTGAGTGAGGAAGGGTTGGATCTCAAATCATCAAATTTCAAAGCCCTGGAGCAATCCGCAGAGTCAGCGCGGGGTGAAAATCGCCGTTCTCCTGATGAGCGCCCTAACGATGTGGGTGAGCGGGAACGCTTGCGGGAAGGGCGGATTAACGGTGATGAATCGCGCCAGCGCGGTGAGCGGCAGGCAGATTCCAAACAGGCACGCCAGGAACAGGAACAACAGGAAATTCGTGAACTTGCCGCTCGCGATCGCGAGGTGCGTAGTCACGAACAGGCCCACGCAGCAGTGGGTGGTAAGTATGCGGGAAGTCCGGTCTATGAATTTGTGCGCGGTCCCGATGGTGTGAGCTATGCGGTCGGGGGGGAGGTCAATATCGATACTAGCCCCATTCCCGGTGACCCGGAAGCAACTATCGCCAAGGCCCAACAGATTCGGCGCGCTGCCAATGCGCCCGCCGAACCTTCTCCCCAGGATCGTCGTGTCGCAGCCGAAGCGTCGCTGATGGAGGCCGATGCCCGCGCTGAGTTGCGCCAGGAGCGTGTTATCGAAAGCGAGCGGGCGCGCGAAGAAAAAGCTGAACGTGCTGAAGAGAAAAAGGCGGAAGCGGCGCGCAAGGAAAAAGACGATGAAGCGCAACAAGTTGCCAATGAGCGCGCTGAATTGCAGCGTGCACAGCGTGCCGAAGCCCTGGCAGAAGCAAGCCGTCGCAATATCGATATCAATCGCCGCCTGCTCGACATTGGTGTGAACAACACCATCCCCGTTATCGGTTCCTTTCTTGACCGCCAGGTATAACCCATTTTGTTTTTCTTGCGTCACCCGCGCTGATCCCCTAGAGTTTTGCCCACTCCCAAAAATCAATCACTTCACAGATCGAGATCGTGACATGGCAAACAAACTGTCGCCGGAAGACCAGGCACGGGTAGATAGTGTGACATCCCGTGGTGTTAACAGTGTTGAGCGTGCGCCGTTCCGCGTTTGGTTGTTGCTCGGGGTTATCCTGCTGGTGCTGACTGGATTAAGTATCTTCAGCTACATCATCGCCTGGTTGCATGGTGTCGTGTAGATTCGTGATTTAGTTAGACTTTTCCCTTGACCGTTGTGAGATGCGTCCCTATAATTCGCGGCCTCACTTGGACACAGTCCAGTGAGTTGAGGACGCGGGGTGGAGCAGCTTGGTAGCTCGTCGGGCTCATAACCCGAAGGTCGTTGGTTCAAATCCAGCCCCCGCAACCAGCTTTATGTTTTGTGGCTTGATCTCAAGCGGCAAAACCGACGCAGGCTTCTTCTCCAGCAGCCTCGTATCAGAGTCAAACAGGCAGCCGCAGAAGTTGCTTGTCATCGATAAGCCCCTATATGGGGCTTTTTTGTATTTGTTTTTTTGTCACAGGGGGCCGCCCCCAGCTACAGAGGCCTGTAGTGTTGCGAAGTTGTTGCGAATGGGCCTTGAGCCCATTTTTTATTTGTGGGCTTTCGCTCGCTGAGCACAAAAAGGTGTTGTCATGGCGTCCAAACAAGAACAGTTACACGCATTGATTGCCCCGGTTGCCGCATCCTTGGGCTGCGAGCTCTGGGGTCTGGAGTATTTGACCCAGGGCCGCTACACCACGCTGCGAATTTATATTGATCGGCAAGAAGGCGGCGTGTCCCTGGAGGACTGTGAAAAAGTCAGTCGCCAGGTCAGCAGTGTGATGGACGTGGAAGACCCCATCGACGGTGAATATACGCTGGAAGTGTCCTCTCCCGGTATGGATCGTCCTTTATATACGCTGGAGCAATATGCGCGCTACATCGGCGAGCAGGTCAACGTTCGGTTGCGTATGGCGCGCGACGGGCGCCGCAAATTCAAAGGCACCATCCTGGCAATAGAGGGCGATGAAGTGCGCCTTGGTGTTGATGACAAAGAATATGTTTTACACCTGGATGCTATCGACAAAGCGAATATCATTCCGCGCTTTGATTGAGTGTGCAGGCAGAGATTAGTGATTTAAACCACATGATGTGCGCACGGTGAAAATCAGTTGTGCGCAACCTGAGTTCCACGTTACCGGCGCAGTGGTTTGCGGTGTCGGGTTGAGGAGTTAACAGAGGCAAAGAGATGAACAAAGAAATTTTGCTGGTCGCTGATGCAGTTTCCAATGAGAAAGGTGTCGACAAGGAACTGATCTTCGAAGCCATTGAAACCGCACTGGCTACGGCCACGAAAAAACGTTTTGATGAAGACTCAACCATTGATGTCATCATCAACCGCGCCACTGGCGACTATGAAACTTTCCGCACCTGGGATGTGGTTGCTGATGATGTCGTGGCAGAGTTGGGTACGCAATTTACCCTCGAAGAAGCACACGAAAAAGATCCTGCCTTAAAAGCCGGTGATACCTATCGCGAAAAAATCGAAAATGTTGAGTTCGGCCGTATTGCCGCGCAAACAGCCAAGCAAGTAATCGTACAAAAAGTGCGTGAAGCCGAGCGCGCGCAAATGGTAGAAGAATACCGCGATCGCATGGGTGAATTGATCAGCGGTAGCGTCAAGAAAGTGACCCGTGACAGCATTATTGTGGACCTGGGTAATAACGCAGAGGGTTTGTTGCCGCGCGATCAGTTGGTGGGCCGTGAAATTTTTCGCGTTGGTGATCGTATTCGCGCCTTGTTGTTGGATGTGCGTACCGAAGCGCGCGGGCCGCAATTATTTTTGAGCCGCTCATGCCCGCAGATGTTGATCGAATTGTTCAAGATCGAAGTGCCGGAGATTGCAGAAGAAGTTATCGAGATCAAAGGTGCGGCGCGCGATCCTGGTTCGCGCGCGAAGATTGCGGTAAAAACCAACGACGGGCGTATCGATCCGGTGGGTGCTTGTGTCGGTATGCGCGGTTCGCGTGTACAGGCGGTCTCCAATGAATTGGGCAACGAGCGCGTTGATATCGTGTTGTGGGACGATAACCCGGCGCAGTTCGTTATCAACGCCATGTCACCTGCCGAAATCGAATCCATCGTGGTGGATGAAGATGCCGGCTCGATGGATGTTGCGGTGAGCGAAGACAACCTTGCCATGGCCATTGGTCGCGGTGGCCAGAATGTGCGTTTGGCCTGTGAGTTGACTGGCTGGGATATCAACGTGATGAGCGTGCCGGAATGGCAAGCCAAGCAGCAGGCCGAGTCCGGCAGTTACATCCAGGTGTTTATGAACGCGCTGGACGTGGATGAAGATGTTGCAACGGTACTGGTGGAAGAAGGCTTCACAACCCTGGAAGAAGTTGCCTATGTGCCGCTGGAAGAAATGCTGGCGATTGACGGCTTTGATGAAGACATCGCTGAAGAGCTGCGCGCACGTGCTAAAGATGCACTCCTGACCCAGGCTCTGGCATCGGAAGAGCGCCTTGAAGGTGCTGCTCCGGCAGAAGATTTGTTGGGTATGGAAGGTATGGATGATGCACTGGCTGCGAATCTGGCGCGCCGCGGCATTGTGACGATGGAAGATTTGGCCGAGCAAGCCATCGATGATCTGCTGGATATCGATGGCATGGACGAAACCCGTGCAGCTGCACTGATTATGAAAGCCCGCGAGCCTTGGTTTGCATGATTGCTGCCAAAGTATGAATTGTCGTGGGCAATGAACAAGACTGAGGAAAAGCAATGGCAGAAGTAACAGTAAGCGAACTCGCCAAATCTGTGGGGGCACCGGTTGAGCGACTGCTGAAACAAATGCAGGAAGCCGGGCTGAAACAGAAAACCGTTGATGCGGTAGTGTCTGATGAAGAAAAGCAGAAGTTGCTGGACTTTTTAAAGACCAGCCACGGCGAAGCGAGTGGTGAGCCAAAGAAGATTACCTTGCAGCGCAAGACCACAACGACCCTGAAGATGGGATCCGGCAGCGCGCGCAAAACCGTCAATGTCGAAGTGCGCAAGAAGCGTACTTACGTTAAACGTGAAGAAGTGGAAGAGCAGACTGGTGCAGAGCTGGATGCTGTTCAGGAAAACGAAGAGCTGCAGGTGCAGGAACCACAACCCGTGGTAGAAGTGCCCGCAGAAGAGCCGGCACCCGCCCCCGAGCCAGAGCCGGAAGTCATCGAAGAAGCGCCGGTGGTAGAAGCTGCACAACCAGACGCGGAAGCGACAACGGGCCGCTCCTCCTTTACCGATGGTATTGAGGAGAAGCGTCGTGCTGCACAAGAGCGGCGTATGGCGGAAGAGGCTCAGCGCAAGGCGGAGGCCGCTGCGCGTGAAGAAGCCAAGCGCCTGGAGCAACAGGCACGCACAACAGAAGCGAAACCGGCCGCCAAAACCGCAGAAGACGCTGCTCGCCCCGCGCGTCCCAAGCCGGCGGCGGCGGCAGCAGCGGCAACAACGCCA
>DATJLH010000154.1:0-2833 GCA_035490615.1 Cellvibrio sp. | reverse complement strand
GGGTACTGATGCCTGACCGCGTGCGTCAATTTCAATCTCGCCACGATTGCTCAATTGCAATGTGCCTTTCAGCCAATCGGTATTAGGCAACAAGCCGATCTGCACAAAAATACCTTCCAGTTCGACTTTCACAATCTCATCAGTTTTGCGATTTTTGTAGGTCAGCGCGTTAACCTTTTGGCCATCGCCCAGTACTTCCGTGGTCAAGGCTTCAGTAATAACAGTGACGTTGGGCAAGCTGGTTAATTTGCGTTGCAGCACTGCATCGGCACGCAGTTTTGAATCAAATTCAATCAGCGTGACATGGGCAACGATACCGGCCAGATCAATAGCCGCCTCTACGCCGGAGTTGCCGCCGCCAATCACCGCGACACGTTTACCTTTAAACAAAGGACCATCGCAGTGCGGGCAGTAGGCCACACCTTTGCCGCGGTATTCTTGTTCACCCGGGACGTTCATCTCTCTCCAGCGCGCACCGGTGGCGAGGATCACACTTTTACTTTTCAAGCTGGCACCGCTAGCCAGTTTGACTTCAATCATTTCGCCGGGGATTAATTGTTCCGCGCGTTGCAGGTTCACAATATCCACATCGTACTCTTTAACGTGTTGCTCCAACGCCGAAGCTAATTTCGGCCCCTCGGTTTCTTTGACTGAAATAAAGTTTTCGATAGCAAGGGTATCGAGCACTTGCCCGCCGAAGCGTTCAGCTACCACACCGGTGCGAATGCCTTTGCGCGCGGCGTAAATCGCTGCAGCTGCACCAGCAGGGCCACCGCCGACAACCAACACATCGTAAGCGGGTTTTTCGCTGAGCGCTTTGGCTTCGCGTTCGGCTGCGCCGGTATCAATTTTGGCAAGAATTTCTTCCACGGTCATACGGCCCTGGCCAAAGTGTTCGCCATTCACAAACACGGTAGGCACGGCCATAATTTGACGTTTATCCACTTCGCTCTGGAACAAGGCGCCGTCGATCATCGTGGCCGTGATGTTGGGATTTAACGCCGCCATTAAATTCACTGCCTGCACCACGTCAGGACAGTTATGGCAGGACAGCGAAACAAAGACTTCAAAATGAAATTGGCCATCGATTGCTTTAATTTGCTCGATGACCTTGGCATCCGCTTTTGGCGGATGGCCACCGCTGTGCAATAACGCAAGCACCAGCGAGGTAAATTCGTGGCCCATCGGAATACCGGCGAAATGAATACGCCCGGCTTCACCTGGCGCGCCGACACTGAAGGAAGGTTTGTACGCGGCATCACCATCTTTGCGAACGCTGACGTTGTCGGACAAGGTTGCGATGTCGTCCAACAGGCTCAGCAATTCCTGGCTTTTGGCACTGGCGTCAGTGGTAGCGACCAGTTCAATCGGGCGTTGCAGTTTTTCCAGATACGCTTTCAGCTGGCCTTTAATTGTCGAGTCGAGCATGGTGATCTCCGTTTAATTTTTTTGAAGCCCGCTTTGTGGGCGGGCTTTTTTCAAGTGCAATTGTGTTGCAGTTCCGTGTAACTTTTTTCAAAGAATGATTTAGATTTTGCCAACCAGATCCAGTGACGGAGCCAAAGTCGCATCACCTTCTTTCCACTTGGCCGGGCACACTTCACCGGGATGAGCAGCAACATACTGAGCGGCTTTTACTTTGCGCAGCAATTCAGATGCGTCGCGACCGATACCGCCAGCGTTGATTTCAATAATCTGAATCTTGCCCTCCGGATCGATCACAAAGGTGCCACGATCCGCCAGACCTTCTGCTTCAATCATCACACCGAAGTTGCGCGTGATGGTGCCGGTCGGGTCGCCGATCATCGGGTATTGAATCTTGCCGATGGTTTCGGAGCTGTCGTGCCAGGCTTTGTGGGTAAAGTGGGTGTCGGTGGACACGGAATAAATTTCCACGCCCATTTTTTGGAACTCGGCATAGTTGTCAGCCAGGTCACCCAGTTCGGTGGGGCATACGAAGGTGAAGTCAGCGGGGTAGAAAAAGACCACTGACCATTTACCTTTCAGATCCGCTTCGGTCAGGTGAACGAATTTGCCTTGGTGATAAGCCTGGGCGCTGAAGGGTTTGATCTCGGAATTGATCGTTGTCATAGAGCGTACTCCTGATGTCTGTGAGGGAATTAAGTTGACGGGGCACAGGTTAAGGAAATTGGTGTGATAGGGCTAATTGAATAACGTCATGGTTTTGATAATAAAAAACTATACGGCGCGACTGATTGGGAATATTTATATATCCCATTGGCGATATTTATGAGGATAGGTTGTGGCAATCCGCCCTATATGCAGAAAATCTGTTCTTCCTTGAAAATAATAATAAATATCATTAAGGTTGCTGTTACTTTTCCCCTCGATGGCAATCTTTTCTCAATTTAGCAGAGTAAACATCATGCTCTACGGCGTTATCGGAACACTCTTGGCGGGCGCAGGTGTTAGCTGCCTGTACGCTTCCTGGAAAAATCTATTCGGTGGTAACCGGTGGCTGGTACCGGCAGGTTGGTTCGTTCTGCTGGTTGCAACAGCTTTCTGGGTTATGGCGAGCGGTGCGGAGTTTGGCATCAGCGTGAGTTTACTGGTGATTCCATTGATAGCCTGGGGCGTGATGTTGCTCAAAGCCGATATTCGCCCACAACGCGCACAGGAATGGGACCTGGGGCGAGCGAGTCTGCCGGATATGAACGCACTGTTGCGTCATGGTGGATTATTCCTTGCCAGTGTTTTACTTGCCGGCGCAGCAGCAATTCTGAGCAGTGTGGCGTTGGTGATGTTGCTGCCCTGGACCAAGGTAAATGCCATGGTCACCGCTGTCATCCTCGTTCCGGTGTTGTGGGGGCTG
>DATJLH010000153.1:0-28182 GCA_035490615.1 Cellvibrio sp. | reverse complement strand
ATTCCTGAGCAGGCGCCCGGATCGAGGTGTCAGCCTGATTGAACTGATCGTATTTATTGTGGTAGTCAGCATCGCCCTGACTGCCTTACTGGCTGTGTACATACAATCCAGCAGCAACAGTGTTGATCCGATTATTCGCGTACGCTTGGTGGAAGCTGCACAATCAAAACTCGATGAAATTATCGCGCTGAAATATGACGCGGCAACACCGAGCGGCGGTATTCCCGCGTGCGATAGCACGCAGTCTACCTTGAGTTGTACCAATACACCGGATGCCGACATGGATGACGTCGATGATTTTCACAACGCCACCGACACGCCTTTTCCCAATTACCAACGCCAGGTCACCGTCACCACCGAAGCCAGCCGAAAACGCATTACGGTTACCGTCTCTGCACCGGATGGCCAAACGCTGACCCTTGCCGCTTATCGGTACAATTTCTGATGCGCGGCGCTAACCAACAACGGGGCTTTACCCTGATCGAATTGATTACCGTCGTGGTTATTCTTTCGATTGTGGCGGTGATCGGTAGCCAGTTTGTTGTCAGTTCAACGCAAAATTATGAAACCACCCGCACACGCGCTTTATTGGTTAATACCGGGCGACAAGCCATCGAACAGATGACACGCCAATTGCGAATTGCCTTACCTTACAGCCTAGTGACCAGCGCGGGTGATCAGTGCATTAAATTTATGCCCATTGCCGCGGGTGGAAATTATCTGACACAGGTACCGGATTCGGCTAATGGCGCCGCTGCCTCTTCAACCATTGCTGTTTCTCCCTTTGATGTGGAGTATGGCTCTGCACAATGGGTAAGCATTGGTGCGCTGTCTTCGGCAGAACTTTATGCCGCCAACCCCGTCTCGCTGGCGTTGCTTGGCGGCACGGGTGCGAGTAGCTTGACCTTATCAGCAGCCAAACAGTGGCAACGTAACTCTATCAACCGTCGTTTTTATGTACTTAACAACCCGCAAGCCTTTTGTTTAGTGGGCAACCAGTTACGTTTTTATCCCAACCAGTCGACAACCGACACCATCGTGAATGTGTCACAAAATTTCGAGTTGATGGCGGAAAATGTGTTTGCCATAGACACGCTCCCACCCTTTGCTTTGTCTGCGGGTAGTGAAAACCGCAATGCTCTGGTGACAATTAATCTCGCGTTTGCCAGCGGCCCGGAGCGGGTGAATTTGACGCAGGAGGTTATGATCAGAAATGTACCCTGACCGCCGTGTCATCAGTGCCGGACAAAAATCGCAACGCGGTTTTTTAATTCCCTTGGCCATTTTTATCGTAGTGGTGATGAGCTTTTTTGCCATCGCACTCTGGCGATCCACGGTACAAACCACATTATCCGGAGCGCAGGAGTTGGTGAGCATCCAGGCATTTTACGCCGCGGAAAGCGGTGCACAGGAAGCCATGCAAGTATTATTTTTTCCCGATGCATCCAACCGCATAGCAATTAACGGACGTTGCACCGGGTTAGCCATTGATACGTCATTTAATGGTATTGCCGGTCTGAATGGTTGCACCGTTCAGGCAAGCTGCACTTGCGCAAGTTGTGGTGCGAGTGATACATCCAGTTACTACACCATCACCAGTACCGGCACCTGTGGTTCCGGGTTGATGAGTGCATCGCGAACCGTAAGGGTAGGCTCTTTTATGGATCAGCAGGATTAAATTGGCACTATGAAGGTTACTCATAAAAAGAATATGCGAGCAGCGTTTCAAAGCGTTCGTGATTATTTTTTTCTGTTACTTGTCGGAAGTAGTATTTATTTGCTGCCAGATGTTGGTCATGCCCAAACGACTTTCAATTTGTCAAATGGTCAATATCCTCCCTGTACTACCTCCTGGAGTGTCACCGGAACTGTATATACCTGCACGAGTAATGGTCGTGTGACCTTGCCTAACGGCAGTATTGTTATTGCCAACACAGGCAGTACGATAGTAGCCAATAACGGTTTTCGGTTAAACAATAACACTATTGGTACCGCTGCTAACCCAATTAATTTGCAGTCAGATTATGGAAGTATTAATGCAAACGGTACTAACACAATCTATGGCAACTTGCAGACTACCAGCGGCGATATTGAGCTGAACAATACCACTATTACAGGTTCTATGACGGCCTCAGGTGGCGGTGCCGATATTCTGGTTGATGGTGGTACTGTGAATGGTGCCATCAGTGCTGGAGACAGTGTTTCTTTGGAAGAGGTCAACATGCCATCCGGCAGTATTTATGGCGCTGGTGGTGTTTCAATGGTGGACAGCACTATCGGTAGTGCAAGCTCGCCAGTCAATGTCTCGACAAATTACGACTCCATTGAGGTCGAAGATTCGACTGTTTATGGCGATCTAACTGCACCCAATTATTCTGTTGTGAATGTCGATAACAGTGATATCTATGGTAACTGTTTGCCCAGAAGTAATCCTGAAGGTGCTTGTATGCCTGCACCACCCAGTTGCCCGTCTGGAAGCCCTTTGGTGGGCGGCGTCATTGGCCAATATTTTAATAATACGTCGCTTTCCGGCTCACCGGTTAACACACGTCTGGACCCAGAGATTAACTTTGATTGGGGTAACTCCGCATCCGGCGTTGCAGGAATAAATGCGGATCAATTTTCAATACGGTGGGAAGGTTTGCTACGTATTACGCAATCGGGAAATTATCGATTCCAAACGTCTTCTGACGATGGTGTGCGGCTTTGGGTAAACGGTAGCTTGGTTATCAACAACTGGACTGATCATCCCAACACCACCGATACCAGTGGCAATGTTAATTTAACAGCGGGTGAAACATACAGTATCCGTTTGGAATTTTACGAAAACGGTGGCCAGGCATTAATTCGCTTGCGATGGGATTTGCCTGGCGGGGGTACCACTTATGTCCCGATTCCCGAAGGGACGGGAGGGAATGCAGGTTTATATCATTGTTCGGTCTCTGAAATTTGTGCGGATGTTGAACCCAGTGGCGGCATTCAAGGCGAATACTTTAACAATATGACTATGGCCGGAACACCCGCAGGTATACGTGTGGATGGTCCGATTGATTTCATCTGGAACCAATCGGCGCCCGGTGTTGCCGGTGTGAATGCGGATGAATTTTCGATTCGCTGGAACGGTCGTTTGCGCGCAACGGTTACGGGGAATTATCAATTTCAAACTCGCTCCGATGATGGGGTGCGCTTACGGGTAAATGATCAGCTGTTGATTGATCAGTGGAATGACCACAGCGCAACCGATCATACCAGCGGCAACGTTTATCTGGTGGCGGGACAGGTATATCCCATTAGTCTTGAGTTTTATGAACGCTTTATAGATGCAGAAATTCGTCTGCGCTGGCGTGTACCGGGGAGCAGCACATTTGTTGCAATTCCTCGCGGACCGACACCGGCGGTTGGTGCCGGTTTATATTATTGCCCTACGGCGCCGACGGTAAGTTATTACGCTATTTCTCACAGTGGTACTGGTGTCACGTGCGAGGCGGAGCCAATTACAATAACAGCATTTGATGCGAACAATAATCCGATAACACCATCCGCCGGCACAACGGCAGTGCTGGCAACGTTACCCGCTACGGGCGTGTGGGTGGGTGGAAATAGTTATGTATTCAGCGGCACCGAAACGTCATTTATTAAATACCTGCAACAATTGACACCCGCGACATTAAATATCAATGTGAGTGATGGAACCTCAACAGAGATTGGAACGGCAGATCCTGATATCGTCTTCAGCGACGTAGGGTTACGTTTTTATGGAGACGGCAGTTTAATTCCCCTGCAAAATCAGGTTGCCGGCACAGCGAATGGGGCACCGATTATTCGCGCTGTGCAAACCAATACGGATACCGGTGCTTGTGAAGCGCGTGTTGTAGGAACCCGGACGGTGCAGATGGGTTATGAATGTGTAAATCCATCGACGTGTGTTACCGGACAGACGTTTACCGTCAATGGCAACGTGATTGCAGCCAATTCATTAGCCCTTCCCCCCGTCAACGTCACGAATTATTCCAACGTCACGCTTAATTTTGATAACACGGGCACAGCCTCAATTCCTTTGAACTACAGCGATGTTGGCACGGTTCGCCTGCACGCGACATTGCCGATTGCGGCGGAGGGTAATGATCCACCCTTTATCCTGGCGGGTAGCAGTAATACCTTTGTGGTGAAACCCCACACGCTCGTTGTTAGTGCAGTGAGGGATAGCCAAGGCGTTAATAACCCTGGTGCCGCAAGCACCGGCAATGGATTTGTTGCGGCGGGTGAGAATTTCACTGTCGAAGTGGAGGCGCGTAATGCTGTCGGCGCACGTACGCCGAATTTTGGCAATGAAGCCACATCTGAACGGAACAGCGTGGCTTTGACGATTGCTGATTTAATTTATCCGACGGGCGGTGTTCCAGGTGATCTGACGGGGGTAAATGCAGGCAGTTTTAGTGCTATTACACCGGCGGGTACCATGCAAAATACCACTGTCTCCTGGAACGAAGTGGGCACGATTCGCTTGCAAGCGGAACTTGCCGATGATGATTATTTAGGAGCGGGTGATTTAGTAGAGCTGATGCCCAGCGGGCCGGTTGGGCGTTTTTACCCCGATCACTTTGAACTTGGATTTGTTGAAGCTGAGAACAGTTGTGATTCTTTTAGCTATATGAACGAAGGAATCAATTTAATCTATCGAGTAGAAGCGCGCGCGGTGGGCGGTAGCGTAACCACCAATTATCACTCGGAGATTTATTCAGGCACAGCAGAGAGTGTGTACCACGCAGAACACGGCAATCAAACTAACCTCAGTGAACGCGTGATGGCTTCAGCCAGCACCTGGACCAATGGTGTCATGGATTTTGATACCAGCAATCCGGCAACGATGTTTACATTAATTCGCCAGCCAACCGGTGCACCGGATGGTCCTTATATGGATGTGCAACTGGGCCTTAGTTTTGAGGATACGCTTGATAACCGCCAATTGACCGGTCTGAATATGAACGCCGCTACCTTGGGCGATTGTGGTAGCGAAAATAATTGCGATGCACGCCAACTTGGTAATTCTCTGGCATTTGTTTATGGACGTATGCATATCAAAGATGCATTTGGTTCAGAAAATTCACCCTTGCCCATGTTCTGGCAAACCGAATTCTGGAACGGTAATAATTTTGTATTAAATAATGCTGATAACTGCACGCAATTGCCGCTAACAAGCGTGAATTTTATCGATTCCGCCAGCAGCGTGAATGCAGCAAGCGATACCATCAGCGTAACGCGTAACGGTGTAACCTCTGTTTTTAATTTTGCTGACCCCGATCCTGCTAACGTGGCAGGCGACGGCCTTACCACCACAGCCATTGCTTTTCAGAATGGACGTGCTGGCATTCAATACGGCGCACCAGGTGCGCAAGTTACCTATCCCATTCTGATTGACCTGTCCGGCTTGCCCCATCTTCAATACGACTGGAACCAGGATACGAACTACACAGATCCCTTCTTGCCGCGTGTTGAGATACGCTTCTCCAACTACCGCGGTCATGATCGAATTATTTACTGGCGAGAAGACTTCCGTTAACACGGTTGACTGGCGTAGTATGGATTAACGTTATTTTCGTCATTCATTAGTCGAGGTAACACTATGGAGATGACCATCACCACGCCCAGCCTCCTGTTTCCCGCCATTTCTTTATTGTTGTTGGCTTACACTAATCGCTTCGTCACCCTGACGAACGTTATTCGCCAGTTAAGCGCATCAGAAGGCTCGCCCTCCAAGGAAATTGTACGCAGGCAAATTGTTGGCTTACGCAAGCGTTTGCAGATTATTCGGCTGATGCAAGCGAGCGGTGTTATGTCATTTGTGTTCTGCACACTCTCCATGTTTGCCCTGTTGCTTCAATTTTATTTGCTCGGCCAGTTTCTCTTTGCGATAAGCCTGATTCTGTTGGTAGTGTCTTTGTTGTTCTCTTTCTATGAGGTCAATATCTCAACCAATGCGATTAATATTGAATTGGAAAAATTTGACGAAAAGCACTGAAACAAGTTTTTGGTGTTTAAGATATTGCCGATTGGCAGTGCGTTAGTTTTCCATGAAACCCGTGGGCTTCATGGAAAACGTGTTCGTACCCTCAATCCAAATCAAGAATCAATGAACCGGCGGCGCTTCCAGTCGGATATCCACCGCTAACTCGTCCGCAATCAAATCCAACTGATCATGAAGTGCATCCATATCCACACTCTCCGGCACCTCAATAATCCCCGTAGCCTCAAATAACGGCTCACCCGACCAAGGCATACTGGAATAAGAAGTTTCCAGTTCATCCATGTTAATATTGCGCCCCGCAAAGGCTTGGGCAATCTCATAGACAATACCCGGACGATCATTACCGACCACGCTGAAATGAAACTCGCGGCACGCCGTTTTTTCCGCCGCCACAGCATTTTCGACGATGATCTTTAACCCCTTACCGGATAGCCCCTGCAAGGCATCGCGCAGGCTTTCCTGATGCTCAGCGGCAACTGCCACTTGCAGGATACCGGCAAACTTGCCAGCCAGATGCGCCATGCGGCTTTCCAACCAGTTGCCGTGATGCTGGCTGATGGTGTGGGCTAACAGCTCGACCACGCCGGGTTTGTCATCGCTAATGACAGTCAATACAAGGTAGGTAGTTGCTGGGGTATTCACGGGTTAATCCTTATTGTTAATGATGCCCTGAGTATAACCCCGCTGGATGCATCTGAAAAACCATTGCGGCAAACACAGAATTGACATGGCGACCCCAAACCGGCGTCCAGGAGAAAACCCGTGATTATTCCACCCCAATCCCTGTCAGCCGATGCGCTGCAAGGTTTGATAGAAGAGTTTATTACCCGCGAGGGAACTGACTACGGATGGGATGAAGTGCCGCTGGCAACCAAAGTCGAACAAGTGCGGCGCCAGATAGAAAAAGGCGATGTGGTGATTGTCTTTGATAGCGCCAGCGAGACCGTCAGTTTACTAACGCGTCGCGATGCACAATCGCTGTCCGACGATGCATAACATCATCAGGAATATGCCCACCCAAATACCGCTGGCGACGCTGTTCCTGGCCCACGGTGCCGGTGCGCCAATGGATAGCGATTTTATGGAAACGATAAGCACACTGCTGTGCCAGAGAGGCTGTGAAGTGGTGCGCTTTGAGTTTCCTTACATGGCTGAACGGCGTAAAAGCGGTAAAAAATCCCCGCCCAACAGAACCGACATCTTGCTGGACACCTGGCGGCAGGTTTTGGCGGAACAGCGCCACACGCTAGCCGCTGACCGACCCTTGTTGATTGGCGGTAAGTCACTGGGTGGACGTATGGCAAGCATGGTTGCCGACGAATTACCGGTGGATGGGCTGGTGTGCCTTGGATACCCTTTCCATCCGCCCGGCAAGCCGGAGAATTTGCGCACTGAACATTTGCAAAGACTGACCACGCCGACCCTGATAGTTCAGGGCACCCGTGATCCCTTGGGCAATGCCCAGGAAGTCAGTGGCTATGCGCTACCGGCTGGTATACAGATACAATGGCTGCCTGACGGCGACCACGATTTTAAACCCCGCGTTAAATCCGGTTATACCCAGGCGCAACATTGGGAACAGGCCAGCGATTTGACCCTCGATTTTATTCATTCCCTCACCAAAAAGAGTCTTGTGTGAATCATTTATTTTTACATTGCCGGCCCGGTTTCGAGAAAGAATGTGCTGCCGAAATAACGGATATTGCCGGCGAGTCGGGTATTTATGGTTACAGTAAAACCAAAGACGGCAGCGCCTACGTATTGTTCATTACCCATGAACCCACAGCGGCTCAGCACTTGATCCAGTCTATTCGGTTTCGACAATTGATTTTTGTTCGACAGTGGTTTGTAAGTGGCCCGGCGCTGACGCATTTACCGGTAACGGATCGTGTAACGCCGTTGTTGGCGGCGGCGAGTGATTTACCATCGGTGCGCGAACTGATCATTGAAACGGTGGACACCAATGAAGGAAAAGAACTGTCGACCTTGAGCAAAAAATTTCTTGCACCGTTTACCAAAGCGTTGCAAACCAAAAAATTATTGGACGAAAAAAGCCCATGGCGTTTGCATCTGGTGTTTATCAGCGGAACAGAAGCCTATCTCGGCGTAAGTCCGCTCAATAACAGTTCGGCCTGGTCGATGGGTATTCCGCGTTTGCGCTTGCCTAAATCGGCGCCCAGTCGTGCCACATTAAAACTGGAAGAAGCCTGGCATCACTTCATCCCTGCCGCCGAGTGGGATCAACGTCTGGCGCACAGTATGCGCGCGGTGGACCTGGGTGCAGCGCCCGGTGGCTGGACCTGGCAACTGGTTCAGCGTGGTATGTTTGTTGATGCCGTAGACAACGGCCCTATGGATCAAACACTGATGGATTCTGGCCAGGTGAAACATCAGCGGCTGGATGGCTTTGTGTATGAGCCCAAAAAAGCCGTGGACTGGCTGGTGTGCGATATTGTGGATAAGCCTGCGCGAGTTACCAGTTTGATCTGCAAATGGGCCGCTAAAGGTTATTGTCGCGAGGCGATCTTCAACCTCAAGTTACCGATGAAGCAGCGCTACGTTGAAGTCAAAAAGTGCGAACGCCGCATCGCTGATGATCTGCGGGCGCTCGGATTAAAGTTGGAGATTCAATTTAAGCAATTGTACCATGATCGCGAAGAGGTGACCGGGCATCTGCGGATCTATTGATGTTTAACGAGGGATGATTGAACGATAGAGGGTTTGACTGCATCGTCAAACCATCAATGAAAGGCGCTTTTTTCTGACGTGGCGTGTTGCAAGATCCACTCGGCAAGTACCGCCCAGTCTTCAATTAGCCCGCGCAGAATTTTGATATGCTGAGGCGGTAAATCTTTTTTAGCGACGGCATGGTTACCGATATCCGTCAGTGCGGCCACAATTTTACCAACCGTTTCCGCGCCCAGTAGATTAACCACCTCGGTATTCAAATGCATTTCCCCTGTGTGGCTTCCTATGGTAGCTTCCGGTGGTGCAAAATGAACCGTATCAATAGTTTTTTTCAACGCAAAAGCAAGCTGCGGGTTATTATTGCGCAATAACCGAAAAGTAAGTTCCAGTACCTGGCGGCTGAACATGTCGGGCGGTTGGTGATACATAAAGTGTGTGTTCCGAGACATCGAACAAGGTTCCCCGGCGGTTGTTTATTTGTTGGCTATGGCTGACGCAACGAATCCGCATTGGCTCAACCTCATGTCGTGCAATTATCCTAAATCAAGTGTAGCAATCGACAAGTGATTTGCCCGCCTGTTCATAGACGAAGTGAGACTATGAAACGAGAGATCGATAAATTTTTGGATGCGTCCGGCTTGCTGTGCCCGGAGCCAGTCATGCTGTTACATAAAACCATGCGCGATGCGGCGGTGGGGGATGTCATAGAAGTAATTGCCACAGACCCTTCAACTACGCGGGATATACCGAAATTTTGCCATTTTCTGGGCCATGAATTACTGGAGCAGGAACAGCGGGACAAGCACTATGTGTTTTACATTTGTAAGCGCTAGCGAACGTGTGGTTATTTAATCAACAGAATCTGGTTGTACAATTTTTTACAAGTAGCGCTAAAAATTGTGACGTTACGCATGTAATCCATGCGTTGGGAAATGTTGTTTTAAAAGGGTTTGGATTATTGCGACGGAAAATCAAGCCAACCGCATCCGTCATATGACGATGCGGCTGTGGATGGTTTTTGGTCAGTCTTTAATCAGACGCCATCAACCAGCATGGATATAGCAGCCAGTGCTTCCGGGTCTTCCGCTTTGATCTTGTTGGCGATCTGATGCTGGAAAAAATAACGGAAATTATCACTTGCCTGGGCCGGATACAGACAATCATCACCCGGTAATACCGGTGTGCTGATCACCTTGGCCTGGTCAGTCAACATGCCATAGATGCTGCCATCATTCAGCAAGCGCCAGCTGACAACTTCAACCAATGACAACCGATTATTGCCTGGACTGGCCAGTACGGCGTGGGTGCCGATGGTATCGGGCAACTCCTGCACAATATCATCGTCATTTTCGCACTGCAGTTCGTAATACTCGGCCGCCGTTTCCAGTTCAACTATCTTGTGGATCGGAGCCTCGAAAAAGACCTCATCGATACCCTGGTCATAATAACCTTCCCAGTGACCGTTCAAGGGATCACAAATATCGGGGCAGGGCACTATGTCATTTAGCCATGGCACTAATCCAACGACTTCTCCATTGGCCCGCAATCCCCAGCAGAGGATTTTGAGACTGAAGAGTTTGTCGGAGCTGGTGTCGTTTGAGTAGAGCATTTCGAGCCCGTCAAGCTCGGGGGCCAGACGGATAAAACGCTCTTCGTGGAGTGCAGAGAAGGATTTACCGGTGAAGATATCCACGACATTATTCATGTTGTGGCCTGTGTCTGAGGTCTTCATAATAACACCCCCTGGCTGAGGCGAGAGGCACGAAACGCTGACTCCCGGGAAATGATGGTTTTGCTGACCCATCACTACATAAAGTATATGCTAACGAACCAAAGCACAACAGTTCGTGATATAAAAAATCGTTATTGAGACTAACTCGCCTCCGTTAGAGCTGCAGCCCGGCATTGGGTTCCGGCATCCCGGCGGCTAAGCCGACAAATTCGCTCGTTGCGTTTGATTGCCCTCCTTGATAGTTAGAGATTCCAGATGAAGATAGTTGCAGACGAGAACATCCCTTTGGTTGAAGCATTTTTTCAGGACCTTGGGGATATCCGGCGCCTGCCGGGCCGGCAAATGCGCCCGGAAGATGTGGCCGATGCCGATGCCCTGCTGGTGCGCTCAGTGACTCAGGTAAATGCCGGTTTACTGTCGGGCAGTGCCGCTAATTTTGTCGGCACTTGCACGATTGGTGTGGATCATCTGGATGCGGATTACCTAGTTGCGCAAGGTATACGTTACGCCAGCGCACCCGGTTGCAATGCCAATTCGGTGGTTGAATATGTTTACGCGGCGCTCTGCCATCTGGATATCAATTGGTTATCGCGCAAGGTAGGGATTATCGGCTGTGGGAATGTAGGCGGGCTGCTGCATCGTCGTTTGCGCGCCCAAGGTGTTGAGTGCTACTGCTATGACCCCTTTCTGACAGCGGAGCAAAATGCGGATTTGGCGAGTCTTGAAGCGGTGTTAGCGTGCGACATCATCAGTATGCACACGCCACTGACCACGGGCGGCCCACATCCCAGCTTTCATCTGATTGGCGCGCGTGAATTGGAACAGCTCAAGCCGGGAGCAGTGCTATTGAACTGTGGCCGTGGCCCGGTCATCGATAACCAGGCGCTGTTAAAACACCTGCACACCGACAGGGATTTACAAGTTGTGCTGGATGTCTGGGAACCGGAGCCGGAAATTTCCCAGCCGCTGTTGGCCCGTGTCGCCCTGGGAACGCCGCATATTGCAGGTTACAGCTATGACGGCAAGCTAAAAGGCACTGAGATGATTTATCAGGCGCTGTGTCGTCATCTGGCGGTGGAGCCCCGGAAAACAGTCTCTGACCTGGTGCAGCCCCTTGCCGATAACTCACTGGCGATCACGGCGCCGGATGCCTGGAGCGCCGTTAAAGCGCTTATTCCGCGCGTTTATGACATCGCGGCGGATGATCGTCGGTTGCGTGAATTATCCGCTCAATCCCTGGCCGGTTCGGCCAATTTCGCCACAGGCTTTGATTTGCTGCGCAAGCATTACCCGACGCGCCGCGAGTTTCACAATTACCGTGTTGCGTATTCAAACGCTGAAACCTGGTTAAACACGCTCGGCTTTCAATGTCGATAATCTCATTCCTTGTGTAAAAATTTTCCTATGTTTCGATTGGGTATCATTGTCAATCCTTACGCGGGCCTTGGCGGCACGGTAGGCCTCAAGGGCAGTGACGGCGCGGATACCGTCGCTGAGGCATTGCAGCGTGGCGCAGAACCGCGTGCAATGGAGAGAATGAGCCGCGCCTTGCAGGTTTTGTTACCCTGGCGCGAGCACTTACACCTCTTTTGCTATGCCGGCGACATGGGGGAAACCTGCGCAGCGGCATTGGATTTCATCTATACGCGTGTCGGCACTCCCACAGCTCCCGTCACAACAGCGTTTGATACCTGTGAGGCCGCGCGCGTGTTGATGGAGCAGGGCGTCGATCTGATTTTATTTGCTGGCGGCGACGGAACCGCACGCAATATTGCCGATGCGGTAGGCACGCGCCAGGCTGTATTAGGTGTCCCTTCGGGAGTAAAGATGCATTCCGGGGTTTACGCCATTACGCCGGAAAGTGCGGGCCAGATTGTGCAGTTGCTGCTGGAAGGCAAACTGGTACCCATTGCCGAACAGGATGTGAAAGATATTGATGAAGACGCCTTTCGTGCGGGCCAGGTGCGTGCGCGTTTGTACGGCACACTGCTGGTGCCGGAGGCGCCGCAATTTTTGCAACAGGTTAAGCATAGCGGTGCTCAGGTCGATGAGTTGGCCCAGATTGATGTCGCCAGCGAGGTGATTGAGCAGTTAGTGGATGATACCTTGTATATTATCGGGCCGGGTTCAACGACCCATGTCTTGCTGCAACAATTAAATCTGCAGGGAAGCCTTCTGGGTGTGGACTTGTTGTGCAACCAGCAATTGATCGCCACCGATGTGACGGCGCAGGAAATTCGCGAGGCGATAAACCTGCATACCGGTCTTGTGCGGATTATCATTACCGCCATCGGTGGGCAAGGGCATATCATCGGGCGCGGTAACCAACAGCTGACGCCGGATATCCTGCGACGAGTCGGCAAGGAAAATATCCAGGTGATCGCCACCCGCGAAAAAATCCTTGCCTTGCAAGGGCGGCCTTTGTTGGTCGACAGCCATGATCCGGCATTGGATAAAGCCTTTGCCGGTTATCTACCGGTTATTACCGGTTACCGCGAGCGGATTATGTATCCGGTCGGTTTTCCTGATCAAGCTGCAGATTCAGCATCTGCCCTGTGAGTGTTATGCAACCTGTCCTGGATCGTCTTCACGCTTTACAACAGCAGTTTCTGCCATCTGTATCGGTTGCTCAAAATGGACAAAGTCCCGCGCTGGTTGATAGCTTCCGTTTGCTCCATGGTCGCGGGAAAACCGTCGCAGGTCTGGAGTTTTTATGCATCGATTTCTTTCAGCCATTACTGTTACTGACGTGTTATCACGAGCCACCAGTGCAGTGGATGGATAATTTTTTGCGCCAAGCAGAACCCTTATTCGCGCCTCATATTCAGGCTGTGCTGGTTCAGCATCGGTATGTTTCCGGTGCACCTTCTGAGGTTATTTGGGGTGAGCTGCCAGAAAAAGTGTATGCGCGTCGTGCTGGTTTGCATTTTGTATTGCATCCGGGGCAACAACAAAACACAGGTTTCTTTTTGGATATGGAGCCGGGGCGACAGTGGCTGGCGCAGCAGGCAGCTGGCAAGCGGGTGCTAAATTTATTTGCGTATACCTGTGCATTTTCTGTGGTGGCGATTGCTGCCGGTGCAGAGAAGGTCGTCAACGTCGATATGAGCAGCCGGGCACTGCAAATTGGGCGTGATAATCACATGCTCAATCAGCTCAATAAAAAATCCAGTGAATTTTTAGCAGAAAATATTCTGAAGTCCTGGGGCCGGATCAAGAAACGCGGCCCTTATGACATCGTTATTTTTGACCCACCTTCTTATCAGCCGGGCAGTTTTGTAGTGCAAAAAGATTACGCGCGCCTGGTGCGTCGGCTGCCGGAATTGATGCCGCAGGGCGGGCTGGTGTTGGCGTGTTTGAATGCGCCGGAATTAACAGCCGACTTTCTGTTTGATGTCTTTCGCAGCGAATGCCCAGCGTGTGTATTCGAAGAGCGCCTGGTTCCCTCTGCTGACTTTCCTGATATCAATCCGGAGCAGCAATTGAAATTATTGGTGTTCCGTTTGCCTGCTATGGATGCTTGAGCGGGAGAAGCCGTGAAGTTTTGCGAGACGGCTACTTGCGCAGCAAAGCCTGAACCACCTGTTCAATAGCATGGGATGAGCCGCTCTTTAGCGCCTGCCGCACCAGGTAAATACAGCTGGTGTAGGTATCTTGCACCGAGGGGGGCAACTCTTTGTCAGCATCTATGGCGAAACCCGAAAGCTCCTCCATAGCCATGCGCGAATAAAGCATTGTAAACCCCTTGTGGGTGAGCGTTACCTGATCCAGAGCTTCCTGACGAATCGTGCTTTCATATTGAATATACCCATTCTCTGCCAGCCAAATCATGGTGCTGAAACAGGATTGGAAGCGCGCACAATGCAAACCGAATTCGTCGGGCGAATCCGGCCCTGAAATATCTTCCACAAAAAGCGTTATCTTGCGCGGAAAGCTGAGGTAGAGCTGGGTAAATATACGTGCAACATCTTTATAGAAATCAGCGATGTGAATATCTGCCATGGATGATTCCCTGAAAGGACAAGCGGCGTCGGCATCAGCCAAATTCCAGCAGGAACACCCGCTGAAATTTGGCCAATAACCGGATTATTGCGAATAACGTTGCAGGAATTCACCAAAACGGTGAATCGCTTTGGTGAGATCATCTTCGCGCGGTAAAAATACAATGCGGAAATGATCGTTGGTGGGCCAGTTAAACGCGGTGCCTTGTACCAACAGAATTTTTTCCTGGATCAGGAAATCGAGCACCATCTGTTCATCATCCTTGATCTTGTACATATCAAGATCAAGTTTGGGAAACAAATACATCGCACCGCGTGGTTTGACACACGAAAGTCCGGGGATTTTTTCAATCGCGGTCATCGCTGCATCGCGTTGGTCACGCAGGCGGCCTCCGGGCACGATCAATTCATTGATGCTTTGATAGCCTCCCAACGCGGTTTGGACGGCGAACATGGCGGGCACATTGGCGCACAGGCGCATGGATGCCAGCATCTCCAGTCCCTCGATGTAACTTTTTGCCCGGTGTTTTGCGCCGCTGATAACCATCCAGCCTGAACGAAAGCCCGCCAGGCGATAGGCTTTCGATAAACCGTTAAAGCTGACGCAAAGCACATCCTGGGCCAAGCGTCCCATGGGGTGAAACTCCGCGTCGTCATACAAAATTTTGCTGTAGATTTCGTCAGCAAAAATAATGAGGTTATGGCGACGCGCCAGCTCAACAATGTGTTCCAGCACATCTTTGCTGTAAACGGAGCCGGTTGGGTTGTTGGGGTTAATGACCACGATCCCGCGTGTCTTGTCGGAGATCTTGCTTTCGATATCGGCAATATCCGGGAACCAGCCGGACTCTTCGTCGCACAGGTAATGGCGGGCCTTTCCGCCGGCAAGGTTAACTGCCGCTGTCCAGAGTGGATAATCAGGTGCGGGCACCAGAATTTCGTCACTGTTATTTAATAATGCCTGCATTGCCATCACGATAAGCTCGCTGGCGCCGTTACCCAGGAAAATATCTTCTATTTCCACGCCGGTGATTTGCAGCCGCTGGCACTCTTGCATAATGGCTTTACGCGCGGCAAAGAGGCCGCGCGAGGCGGTATAACCTTCTGCGTTGGGCAGGTTATAGATGACATCCTGAATAATTTCATCAGGCGCGGCAAAACCGAAGGGGGCAGGGTTGCCGATATTCAGTTTGAGGATGCGATGGCCTTCTTCTTCAAGGCGGTAAGCGTGCTCCAGAACCGGCCCACGGATGTCATAGCAAACACCGTTAAGCTTATCGGATTTCTTAATATTGCTCATTTGCAGTAATATGCCTTTTATGCAGAAATAAGCGTTAAATCATCATGGTTCGCAGGCTACTGTGTCAAGGAAATCGTTATGTCCAGCAAAGAAAATTATGACGACGCTCACTGGCGTGAGCACTTAACACCAGAGCAATATCGCATTTGCCGACTCAAGGGAACGGAGCCGCCGTTTACCGGCGAATACTGGAATGTCTTTACTGACGGTGTGTACCGCTGCCGTTGTTGTGGAGAGCCCTTATTTGAGTCGGGTACAAAGTTTGATGCAGGATGTGGTTGGCCCAGTTTCTATGCTCCCATCGAAGACGGGAAGGTTCAGGAAGAGTTTGATGCAAGCCATGGCATGCGTCGGACTGAAGTGTTGTGCCGGCGCTGCGGTTGTCATTTGGGGCACGTTTTCCCTGATGGCCCTGCACCAACCGGATTGCGTTATTGCATCAACTCGGCGTCAATTCTCTTGCAGGGCGATGCGGATAAAAAAGAGTGACCTTGTTATGCAAGGTCGCGCCATCATTAATCGTACAGTTGTTTTTTCTTCCACTGGTCCTCGTCCCCGAATTTTTCCCATTCTTTATTCAGCGATGTCGAGGGTTTGCTCGTGTCTTCTGCTGCGGATTCTGTTCCTTCTCCGTCGACCTCGGCCGTTGCCGAGTGTGTGGCGTGCTGTTCGAGTTTGGTAATCAGACCGGAAAGTTGCGCAATCTGTTTATCGTAGGCGTGGTTTGCGTTTTCAGGAAGTAAGAGCTTGCGTGCAAGGCCATAGTAATGAATCGCGAGGCGAGGCTTACCCAGCTGCTGTGCCTTTTTGGCTTGTGCGACGTGGCCATCAACCGAACTTTGCAGCGCCAGGCGTTTGATCTGATCCATAAACGCCGCGGCCTGAACCTTGGTCAGTGCTTTCAGCGCCTCTTGTTGAGCGACGAAGCGGTACAGTTCCTGTAAATGCTGGCGGACCTCCTTGATTTGTTCGGGATTTTCCAGGCGCACGCGCTGGGTGTTGGCAGATTGTTTAATCGCGTTGAGCTGATCGCTGAGTAGCTGCAAATCCGCTGCATGGGTAGCGTCACTGGGTTCTAATTTGTGTAGCTGCTCACAGGTATCAATCAATGCGCGGTAGACGACGGCCATAAGGTCGCTACTGAGAAAGTGGGGCGGGAAACCGGTGAGCATGTGGCGGAAATTGCGCTGCCGCACTTTCAGTGCAGTCAGCAGGCGCTGGCGATGAACCCGCCTCCTTTCAATGGCTTGCGAGATAAGCGCATAGGCAGCCAGAAGCACCAGGAGTAGGATAATGGATGAAACGATATAAATGGACATAGAGGCCGGCTGCTTATCAAGCTTTAAATATGACATACGTCTCAAAGTATAGCACCAAAGCACGACTCTCCCTTATGTCGAAAAGTTGCGTCTTGGCTCGCTAAGTGCTTGTTTCCACAGTTATAAAAAAAGAAGTAAAAGTGTTGACAGTGCATCCTTCCCTACTTAGAATGCGCCCCACTTCTGACGTCGTCGATGACAGAAGGTTTCTGGGTCCCCTTCGTCTAGTGGCCTAGGACACCGCCCTTTCACGGCGGTAACAGGGGTTCGACTCCCCTAGGGGACGCCAATTTCAGGAAAGTTTCAGCTCAGGCAGAGCAATCGATTAAGCGGGAATAGCTCAGTTGGTAGAGCACGACCTTGCCAAGGTCGGGGTCGCGAGTTCGAGTCTCGTTTCCCGCTCCAATATCAGTATCAATGCTTTAAAGATCTAGTCCGAATGTGTGCTTTCTCTGCCTCGGCAGAATAGTTGTCCCCTTCGTCTAGTGGCCTAGGACACCGCCCTTTCACGGCGGTAACAGGGGTTCGAGTCCCCTAGGGGACGCCACTCCCGGACGCATCAGCAGTAGCCCTTATCAGGGTGTACCAATAAGCGGGAATAGCTCAGTTGGTAGAGCACGACCTTGCCAAGGTCGGGGTCGCGAGTTCGAGTCTCGTTTCCCGCTCCAGTTTCTCCTCTTCCATATTCTCCCTTACTTCGTTTTTTTGGTCGCTTCGTTGCCTCTCAATGTGCTATCGGATAGCGGTTAATGTGGGGATGCAAAACTCTGCTAGACTTTCCACCCCTGCAATTGCAAAGGCTCCGTTCAATGCAAGCCAAAACATTTTGCGCGTTCGTCGCGGTAAGAAAAATTTTTTCCTGCGCGCATGGCGTCGTGGCGCAATTCATCAAGCTGCTGGTAACGGGCTATTTCTTCATCCGGCATAAAATGTAAGCAGTCGCCGCCAAAAAACCAGAGTAAGTCACGGTAGAGTAGGGGCATCAGATGTGGGTAAGCCGTTACCACGCGGCACAGTAACAACTGGCCGGTATGGAGAAATTCCCGATCAGTGTTTTGGTGCAGTGACTTTATATCCGACAGGAATTGCTGGTCATCTTCGCTGCAATCGTCGGCGCTAAAAGGTGGTTGTTGTTCAATCTGTTCAATAAACGCCTGCAAGAGTTGCAGGTGGTATAGTTGGTAGTCTTGTTCGGGGGATGTTGTATCTGACATGGACGGCCTGACGAGTTGATTCAAGGTATGAGAGTAGTAAATGTGATGGGGCTATTATGACAGCTGCGCTTTCGATTAGAAATCTTCGCAAGACCTATGACAACAAATTTGAGGCGCTAAAAGGTATCTCGCTGGATGTGGCGCCCGGTGATTTTTTTGCCATGCTGGGCCCGAATGGCGCCGGTAAATCCACAACCATTGGCATCATCAGTTCGCTAGTGCGCAAGACGTCCGGGCAGGTGGAAATTTTTGGTAAAGATATCGATGCTGATTTTTCGGCGGCCAAAAAATTCCTGGGTGTGGTTCCCCAGGAATTTAACTTCAGTATGTTTGAAAAGGTGGAGGACATTGTTCTCCAGCAGGCCGGTTACTACGGTTTGCCGCGCAGTCAGGCAAAAGCGCAAACTGAAAAATACTTACGGCAGTTAAGTTTGTGGGATAAGCGGCAAACCCCGGCGCGCATGTTATCCGGCGGCATGAAACGGCGGCTGATGATTGCCCGCGCGCTGGTGCACGAGCCCCGGTTGTTGATCCTTGATGAACCTACCGCCGGCGTTGATATCGAATTGCGCCGTTCCATGTGGGATTTTTTGCGGGAGATCAATGCGGCAGGAACCACCATTATTCTAACGACACATTATCTGGAAGAAGCAGAAAGCCTTTGCCGTAATGTGGCGATCATTGATCATGGCACGATTGTCCAAAATACCAGTGTGCGCAATCTGCTACAGCAGTTAAATAAAGAAGTTTTTATCTTTGATACTCAGGCCGTTATCGAACAGGCACCTGCTGTGCAGGGTTATCAGGTGCGCCGTCTGGATGAGCACTCGTTCGAAGTTGAAATTGAAAAAGGGCAGTCGTTGAATCAATTGTTTGACCAGCTTTCACAGCTGGGCATCAACATTATCAGCATGCGTAACAAGGCAAATCGCCTGGAGGAGTTGTTTGTGTCCATGGTGAGCAATAACAAAAAAACGGAGGAGGCAAAGCATGGAGCTTAATCAACAGTGGATCGCCTTCCGCACTATTTTACGTAAAGAGATTAAACGTTTTACCCGTATCTGGGTGCAAACCTTGTTGCCACCGGCCATTACCATGGCACTGTATTTTGTGATCTTCGGTAAATTGATCGGTAGCCGTATCGGTGAGATGGATGGTTTCAGTTATATCCAATTCGTTGCACCGGGTTTGATCATGATGTCTGTGTTGACCAATTCCTATTCTAACGTGGTGTCATCGTTTTTCAGCGCTAAATTTCAGCGCAGTATCGAAGAAATTCTGGTATCACCCACACCTAACTATATTATTTTGTTGGGCTATTGTATGGGCGGTGTTGCTCGTGGCCTGGCGGTTGGCGTGTTGGTGACGTTGCTGTCCCTGGCATTTACCGATCTTCATGTCCACAGTTGGGCGGTAACAATTGCTATTGTTGTGCTGACGTCCATGTTGTTTTCATTGGCCGGCTTTATTAATGCTGTTTACGCCAACAGCTTTGATGATATCTCTATCATACCCACGTTTGTGCTCACGCCTTTGACCTATCTGGGTGGTGTATTTTATTCCATCCACTTGTTGCCTGAGTTTTGGCAAGGCGTATCGCAGTTGAATCCGATCCTGTACATGGTTAACGCATTTCGTTATGGCATGTTAGGTGTTTCGGATATCAACGTTGTTGCTGCATTTGCTGGCTTGCTCATCTGTCTGGCTATTTTGTTTATGGTTGGTTTGCATTTGCTGCGTGTAGGCAAGCGCTTGCGCGCGTAATCAATTTTGGATTTGCTGCTATGAGTCATGTTTCCGACAGTCCCTTGGGCCAACAGACGCAGTATGTCTCTGTTTATACCCCCGAATTGTTATTTCCTATTCCACGCGGGGCTTCCCGTGAGTCGTTGTTACTCAGTAGTGACACACTACCGTTTTATGGGGTGGATCTGTGGACGGGTTATGAGCTTTCCTGGTTGGATGAGCGTGGCAAACCGATAGTTGCTATTGCTGAGTTTCGGATTCCCTGTACCAGCCATGCAATCGTGGAATCCAAGTCGTTTAAGTTGTATTTAAACTCCTTTAATCAGACGCGTTTCCCGGGTGTTAAAGAGGTCTGTGCGCTGCTGGAAAAAGATTTATCCGCAGCAGTAGGAGATACCGTTAGGGTTTCTCTCAAGCCGCTTTCGGAAGGCGTCGTGTGCGATGTAAGTTCATTGGATGGCCTTTGCCTTGATGACCTGCCGGTAACCATCGACACCTATCACCCTTCACCGGATTTATTGCATGTTCATACGGAGACTCATGTCAGCGAGATACTGGTCAGCCATTTATTAAAGAGTAATTGTCCAGTCACCGGTCAACCGGATTGGGCGAGTGTGCAGGTTCGTTATACTGGCGCACAGATTGATCACGAAGGTTTGCTGCGCTATATCGTTTCATTTCGCGAGCATCAGGATTTTCATGAGCACTGTGTCGAGCGGATGTTTGTGGATATTATGGCGCGTTGCCAGCCGCAACGCTTGAGTGTATACGCACGCTATACGCGGCGGGGCGGTCTGGATATCAATCCGTTCCGTACAACAGAGCCAACCGAACAGCCGGCCTCGGTGCGGCTGGTCCGTCAATAGGCCCAGCTCTAGACAATGACTTTGTCGCGCAGGCGATCTGCGGCTTTTTCGAGGGAGTCAATCACTTTTTCTTTATCGTAATTGCGGATTTTGTCGAGGTCCAGGTACATGGAGAATCCTTCTGCACGCTCCTCAAAATAGCTTTGGTTTTTGCCCAGTTCCTTACGGAAATCCACAACCTGGTACACCTTGACCGGTAGGGCGAACCCTTTGACCTGAATCTCACCCTTGTCGCGGCACATGATCGAGTCTTTCACTAACGACCAGGTTTCATGGGAGATAAGGATTTCATCCGGATCGGCTGCGGATTCAAGACGGCTGGCCAGATTTACCTGGGTGCCGAGCACGGTGTAGTCGAGGTGGCTGGAGGTACCGAAGGTGCCTACCGTGCAAAAACCGGTATTGATACCCATCCGAATCTGTAACGGTTTTTTTATGCCCTGGTTAAACCATTCCAGTTGCAATGACTTCATTTTCTTCTTCATCGCGATTGCCATGGACACACAGCGCAGGCAATCCGCTTTAATCCCCTGGCTGTTGCTATCGCCATACAACACCATGATCGCATCACCCATAAACTTATCGATGGTGCCGCCGTAGTGGGTCACTATCTTGGACATCTCGGTCAGATAGTGGTTGAGCAAATCGGTAAGTGCTTCGGCTTCCATCTCTTCTGAAAGTTGACTGAAATCCTTGATGTCAGAAAAAAACACACTGATTTTTTTTCGTTCGGCCTGGAGTGTTTCATCGCGGCCTTGATTGATGGCCTTCCAGACGGTAGGCGGGAGATAACGGGAGAGTTTGTAGGCGCGAATCTTGTGCCACTTTTGTTCGTTTTCCAATTGTTTCTGACTCATGACCAGTTTGCGAAACCGTTGGTGCATATACACGGCATGAACGAGGAAATAACAGACAATGCCGATCAGGCTGGCCGCGCTGATTTGAACACTGGTGCTGAGTATCAATTGCGGCTTGTGTAACAACAGGCTGACCAGAACGCCGGCTGCAAAGGCGGCGTTATCTTCCATCCAGCGCCGAATCCCCCCGCTGAGCAAGGCGTTGAATTGGATAATGGTCAGGAACAGGACGCAGGGCAGAATACTGAAGTTAATCAAGCTCAACACCAGGCCAATCAGGCCGGCATCCACATAGGACAGCCAGCGCAGTAAGCTCACGGTGAATTCCGGAGGGCGTTTATGGGTAAAGTGGTAGGTGGCATAGGGGTAAATCAGCAAAAGAACAATGACAACCACATATAAAGGATTGATCTGCTCCCAATTGGTATGAGATGCCAGGGTGCCCGCCGCGGCAAAGCAAATGAGTGCACGGAAATAATACTGCTGTAAGGGTGACTCGGTGTGGGCATTCATAGGGGGAGTCTTGTTGTTCATTTGTTATAAAAAACCTTAAGTTTATGCCGCCGATAAATAGCCGTCCCTAAAGCAAAGATTGTTCCTCAACAAATTTATGTAAAGGCTTGGTATTAAACGTTTTTTCACGACAAAAGTCTATTGCCGGAGAATGCCAAATCCCGCTTATGGCATGGCATTCAACTTTGCATCTACCCTTTGAGTCTTAACTGCAGATATTTCTCTTCCAGTTCTGCGTATTGGGTTTGCAGGATCAGATGATCGGCCTGAAGGCTTTTCAGTGCTTCTGCCGCCTTCGCACCGGCATTTTCCGACAAGGTGCGTTTCAATTTGTCGTTCTCCTGCTCCAGTTCAATAATGCTGGTCATCAAGGTTTTACTCTCAAAAGCAAAATTGTGTAACAGCTCTCTCATACGTTGATTTTCTTCTTCTGCGAATTGAGTTTTTTCCAGCAGTTGTTCTTGTTGGTGTAATTTTTCCTGGGAGTTTTTTAATTCGTCCTCTATCAGCTTCACGCAGGTTTCGGCCTCCTGCACAAAACGAATTTGCCGCTGTAGTTGTTGTTGCAGATCCTGGATCGCCACTTCTTTTTCTTCTGCTGTTTTGGCGTCCTCTAATTTGCGTTGCAATTGGTTGATGATCCGGTGTTGATCAACGGCGACATTGCGCAGTTTTATAATTTCATTGGCGATGCTGGAATCCGGTCGGTGAGTATGTGTATTTTTGTAGAGTACGGCGGGATTTTTCTCGAGCGCCTGGCGGCCGGTAATCATGCTTTGATGCACGTCCTGATAGACGCTGTGGTAGCGATCAAGCAAATCGTTGAAATAGGCTTTGTCTTCGATGCTCTCGGCCATGTCGGACAGCTTTTGATGGTAGTCCTGTGCTTTTTCCTGGGCTTCTTGCCATTGCCGTTCAAGGTCAAAAAACAACTGTTTGAATTTTTCCAGGTTCTCAATCCGTTTCTTGCAATTTGCCAATTCGGTTTCCAGCCCCTGCGTATCTGTCTGGCGGGTTAACAGGCTGGATAATTGTTGTTCCAGATAATCCCAGCGTACCAGCGGTTTGTTACCGTCAAAGGTAACTGCCGACTCTTCTGTTATCAGAAAATGATGCCGCAGGGCCAGGATTTTTTGCATCGCTGGCGCCTCCGGCGATTGCACCAGCGTAATCTGATTATCCCCGGCGATCTGCTGATACTGGCTTCGCGTGATGTCCAGCTGCCGGGAAATGTGTTCGCGGTAAGTGTGGCTGTCTGTTATCGATGTTTGAGGGATGGTCGGTGCTGGTTTGGGCTGGCTGCTCGATAACTCGCGCAGTTTTTCCTGTTGGCGGTTGACCAGCTTCCTTTGGTTGCGGACATAAAACAAAAGAAATACGCATAACAGCGTAAGCAGAAGGTAGACCTCCAGAGCCGCTATAAGAATGTAATTAGATACCTGCATGGGTATTCTCGGTAGTCTTTGACCGACGCACTGGCATGAATATAAGCCTTTCGTTCGTGTCATTGAGTATGGTACAGCCTTCTCTTATATGCGAGTCGCTGGATACTTCCAGATGTGCTGATACAATCGGCGTTTTTTCAGTTGAGGGGGTCAATATGAATGCGTTGGACGCACTTCATCAGCGTGTTTCTGTCAGTAAGCTGACCGCACCTGCACCGAATGCAGAGCAGCGCGAAGCGATATGTAAAGCCGCGTTGCGCGCTGCTGATCATGGTCAGATGCGTCCATGGCGTTTTCTGGTGGTGGAGGGAGAGGGGCTAACTGCATTGGGCGAGCTTTTTTGTGCCGCTGCCATGGGCGATGACCCGGGCCTTCTGCCGGAGGTGCAGGATTCCTATCGCAAGATGCCGCATCGGGCGCCGATGATTATGGTGGTAATTGCCTCCTGCCAGATCAATCCCAAGGTGCCGGAGATTGAGCAGCTCATCTCGGCTGGCGCAGCGGCACAGAACATGATAACCGCTGCTTATGCGCTGGGTCTTGGTGCTATATGGAAAACCGGTGCCATGGCATACCATCCCGAAGTTAAACGTGGGCTGGGTTTGCGGGAGAACGAACACATCATAGGCTACCTTTATATGGGTACACCGGCCAGTCCTTTGGGTAAAGCGCATCCGCGTCCGACTAGCGAATTTTTTGCCAATTGGCCCGCGCAATAAGATTGCGTTTAATAAATCACTTGTGTACATTAGCGCCCCTTCGAGAAACCCCTGATGGGGCGGTAACGAGCACGTAAAAGTGTTTACGGTGAGGTGTCCGAGTGGCCGAAGGAGCACGCCTGGAAAGTGTGTATATCGCAAGGTATCGAGGGTTCGACTCCCTCCCTCACCGCCATATTAAAAAAGCCCGGCTGGTCCGGGCTTTTTCATTTATGCGAACTGAGCGCGCGGCGTGAAGTGATTAATGTTTGCCCATCTTGTTCAATAAGTCGCAGCTTATGGAAGTTATTGAAAAAGATAAGAAAAGTTTTCCCCTGTTTCGTGATGAAAAGCTTGACTCCCCTAAATCGGATCACTAATATACGCGCCTCCAAACAACGCACTCGTAGCTCAGCTGGATAGAGTACTCGGCTACGAACCGAGCGGTCGGAGGTTCGAATCCTCCCGAGTGCGCCATCTTACAGTACGATGAAGTCCAATATCGTCCGAGACCCCGCGTAATTGCGGGGTTTTTTGTTTATACTCCGTCCCATAAAGTCCGATAAGATCCCCCAGAAGCTACAGGTTTTTGGGGGTATATCTGGGGGTATATAAAAAGCCCCTGAATCTGGTACCCCCTAAGAGTACAGGTGGCAATATGGCACTCACGGATAATCAAGTTAAAAACGCTGCTCCTCGTGAAAAAGCATACAAGATGGGCGACTCAGGCGGTATGCACCTCCTTGTGAAGCCTAATGGCGGAAAATATTGGCGATTAAAATATCGAATTGCAGGGAAAGAGAAACTAATGCCTTTGGGAGTTTATCCTGAGGTAAGTTTGAAAGAGGCGCGGACCAAGTCTGCCGAAGCCAAACTGCTGATCTCCCAAGGGGGTGATCCTATGGTCGAGCGTAAATTGCAAAAGATGCAATTGCATGCCGCACATGAGAATACCTTCGAGTGTCTTGCTAATGCCTGGTTTGCAACTATTTCCCCGAAATGGTCACCTACCCATACTGAGCGAACAAAGAACCTCCTGAAGAACCACTTGTTCCCTTGGCTTGGGCAGCGCCCGATTAGCGAGATAACGCCGCCTGAGCTGCTCTCTGTTCTACATCGCGCCCAGGCGCGCGGTTTATTAGAAACTGCAAAAAGGGCCAAGCAGACTGCTAGCCAAGTATTTCGCTACGCCGTGCTCGTTGGGAAGCTCACCAGCGACCCAAGCCGTGATTTGGCTGGGGCACTCACTACCCCCAAAGTCACACACTTTTCCGCCCTCACATCGCCGCAAGATGTTGCAGGGCTTTTACTTGCAATAGATGGTTACAAAGGCTCTCCTGCTGTAAAGGCCGCTTTGCAGCTATCTGCGCTGTTATTTCAGCGCCCAGGAGAGATCCGCCAAATGCGCTGGGACCACATTGATTGGGAGTCTGCAGAGTGGCGGTATCTGGTAACCAAAACTGACAAGCAGCATATTGTTCCGTTGGCTAAGCAGTCTTTAACTATCCTGCAGGAGCTGCGCCCCTATACAGAGCGTAGTGTCTATGTCTTCCCCTCAGCTCGTGGTGCTTCTCGCCCTATGTCAGAGAATGCAGTCAGGGTCGCGTTGCGAACTATCGGCTACACCAATGAGCAAATGACTCCGCATGGCTTTCGGGCGATGGCGCGGACAATTCTTGATGAGGAGCTGGGTTTTCCCGCAGAGTGGATTGAGCATCAGTTGGCGCATAAGGTTAAAGATCCATTGGGTAATGCATACAACCGCACCAAGCATTTGAAGCAGCGTAAGGAAATGATGCAGGCGTGGGCTGATTACTTGGACGGGCTTCGGTCAGGGAAACTTAAACTCTGAAGGAGTATTGAGGATCTATTGGTTCATCATCTTGAACGGACTTTTTTTGCGTGCCTGCTTTCTTCGCTCCTTATCTTCATGATAGGTTTCTTTAATGATTCTCTCAAGTGTATCGTTGTAAGAGCTATTTAATCCTTTTGCTAAGCCTTTTAGTATTTTTAAGGAAGTCTCGCTCAATATGAATGAGCAGGGCTTCTTTTTATGAGCCCTTTGTCTATCTCTGTATTCTTTTTGGCGCCACGCCATCTTCATTTTTCTAAGCAGAAGTTCACGATCTGAATCGTACAGTGTATTTAAAAACTCTACGCAAGCAATGTAGGCACCTCTAGGCGGATTCGCCGGTAAAGTGTAGCGACGACGCAAATATTCATACGCCCATCTACACATATTCATATTATTCCCATCAATATTAAAAATCATATAAAAATACCTATGTGGTTAATTAAATTTTTACTTGGTGTCTCTTGTGACAAGTAATAAACTCAATAACGTTACATGTCAAAACCGTTTTTTATCCCCACTCTATATAGCTACTATATCTACGATTAAAGAAGCCGTGTTCATGGACAGCTTGATATATTTAAATTTTTTGTTCGAGAAGCTGGATATGGCGTCACCAGCGACGAGGTTTTTTTTGATTAAATATTTTTGCCGCTATGGCCATTTCGAATCTGTGACGGTGGGCGTCAAGGGTCTCGTTGAGCAGCTTGGAATTAATGATCGAGTCGTCACGAGTTCTCTTAAATTCTTGGGTGATAATGGCTATCTGAGATTCGATAAATTGCATGGAGCTAGGGGGCACCCCCGAAGAATGATCAGTGCAGGTGAAAAGCTGAAGACATTGTTTGCCCAATGGAGAGGCTTGGATCAGAGAGCAATCCACAGCTCTTTTGTGGAGGATCTACTGCGAATAAAGCCACACGAGAGTAAGTATGAAGGCATGAGCAATTCAGCCAGGCTACTACTTATGGTCCTTTATGTGCATGCTGATTCTTTTGGGGTTGTTAATCGGCTTGGGTCTTCTGAAATAATGGCCCTAACAGGGTTTAGTAGAGTGCAGTTAAGGGGGCATCTCAGGAGATTGAGAATCCAAGAGCACATCCAGTTATATATACCTGGAGCGGCTATTAAAGGTGTGAAAGGAAAGCTAAAAAGCACCATTGTGCTATCACGAAGTAATAGCGATTCTGGCGAAGTCAAGCTCAAGGGCATGCTTTCGATTACTTCAGTTGTTTTTGATGAGTTGAAGCAATGGATACTACTGGCTCACGCCCTTAAGGCCATTTATCCTCAGGCGACGAAGTTGCTTGACATATCACCAGGCGAGGAGTCCCACTGGTTAAGTGTTTATCATATCAGTGATGACAATTTTGAGAAGGTTGTGGGGGCTGCGGATTTCTTCTACTGGATAAAAGAAGTTAACAGCCAGAAATTTAAACGGATATGCACGTTCATCTGTAATATTGTTGCGGAATTGGTATTAGAGAAATGGTTCGATAATTCCAAGGGTTCGTTGGTCACTCATGTCAAAAATAGGATAAGCCAGGATTTAACAGGGTTTTACACACTGCAGCAAAAGAAATGTGTTGTTCTTCTATTCTCATGGATGGTGCGGACACTACTTAAAGAGATAGAGAAAGCTTTTGAAAGTGAAAAACAAATTGAAATGTTAAAAAACATATCAGAATGCTCATTGCATTTGACGTATGGTCCATATGTAGCACTGTTTTACAGGCTTAAAAATGATCAGGTCGAGGAGACCTTAGACTAATAAAAAAATACGTAGCTCGCCTATCTCATGACTCAAATATCGGAGGTAGTCATGAGAATTATTCGTTTATCTGAAGTGCTGGCGCGTACCGGTTTAGCCCGTTCGACTGTTTATAAATACATCGGGGAAAGGTGCTTCCCTAAGCCTGTGTCATT
>DATJLH010000152.1:0-31101 GCA_035490615.1 Cellvibrio sp. | reverse complement strand
GCTCTGAGTGCAGCGATTTTCCATATTGATATCGAAAGTTTCGTACAAACTGGCACGATCTATCTGGACGAACCGGACACTGATGGCATCAATCGCGGACCTTGGCCATTCACAGCGCCAGTACAGGGTACTGGTGGTAAGGTGGAGGGTGTAGAGCTTGCAGCTAAAGTAGCTTTTAGTGACTTTGCTGATGGCTTTATTTCGAATTTCGGTTTCGATGTCAACTACACGTTCTCTGACAGCTCTCAAGACGCTGTAGGATTAGGTGGCAAAGAATTGCCTTTCGTCAATAACTCTGAAGACACCTACAACGTGGTTGGCTGGTTCGAAAATGAATTCCTCTCCGCAAGATTGGCTTACAATTTCCGATCACCACGCTTGATCACTGCCGGTAGCCCAGCAACAGGAATGCAAAGCCTTTATCAAGATGATTATGGCCAACTGGATATGAACGTCACCTGGACTGTTACCGATAATGTAGATCTTTATATAAATGGTTCCAACATTACCGAAGAGTTCCAACAAACCTACCTGGAGTTTGAAGATCAAAAAGCTTTCCAAAACATCTATGAAGCACGCTGGGCATTGGGAGCTCGCGTAAACTTCTAACACCTTGTAAAAAAGAGTGCTTTTCAATTACAGCACGCTTTGATACAACAGGAACCGCCGCAGTATGTCGCGAGGCATCTGCGGCGGTTTTTGCTTTCCTGATAACGAGAAATCGCCTTGCATAATCTGGACAAAGGTTCTCACGTGCAAAAAAAACCTGTAAATCACATCATTATTGTCGGCGGTGGTACGGCCGGTTGGATGACAGCGGCAAGCCTGAGCAAACACTTTCGCAAGACTTCGATCAACATCACGCTGGTGGAATCCTCAGAGATAGGTACGGTGGGTGTGGGCGAGGCGACTATACCTACTTTGCGACGTTTTTATGGTGAACTGGGCATGCAGGATCTCGATGTCATGCGGGCTACCCGTGCCACCTGCAAGCTCGGTATCCAGTTCCGCGATTGGCTGCGCCCCGGCAGTCGGTTTATCCATCCCTTTGGCTTATATGGACAGCGGGCCAACGGCATTGAATTTCATCACTACTGGATGAAATTACGTGAACAAAACAAGGATGCCGGTGATTTATCGGAATATTCCCTGGGTGTACAGCTGGCGGCGCATCACAAATTTATCGAACCCTCACCTAACCCACCATCCGAGTTATCCGTCTTCGATTGGGCGCTACATTTTGATGCGGCATTGTTTGCCAGGTTAATGCGTGATTATGCCGAGCAGCATGGCGTAAAACGAATTGACGCGCGAATCGATGCGGTGCATCAACATCCGACTGATCACTCTCTGGCTTCTTTACAACTGGATAATGGCGAAGAAATTCGTGGCGATTTGTTTATCGACTGCTCGGGTTTCCGGGCATTGTTAATTGAACAAACCTTGAAAACCGGTTACGACGATTGGAGCGAATGGTTGCTGTGCGACAGCGCCGTAGCGGTACAAAGTGAGCTGGCCGGAGATCCACCGCCTTACACCGTCAGCCAGGCGCATCGGGCCGGATGGCAATGGCGTATTCCGTTACAACATCGCCAGGGTAATGGCCATGTTTATTGCAGTCGTTATATGAGTGAAGACGAAGCCGTTGCTATCTTGAAGAAGAATATTGATGGCCCTTTATTGCACGACCCGCGTCGCTTTACGTTTACCGCCGGCAGACGCAAACAGGCCTGGAATAAAAACTGTATTGCCGTTGGCTTGACCAGCGGTTTCCTTGAGCCATTGGAGTCTACCAGTATTGCGCTGGTGGAAACGGCTATTGAAAAAATTCGCCACAGTTTTCCCCGCCCTTATTACACCCAGGCAGACGTCGATAAATTCAACGACCTGACTGCACAGGAATACGAAAGGGTACGGGATTTTATTATTCTGCATTACAAAGCCAATCAGCGCGTTGGGGAGCCTTTGTGGGATCAGTGCCGCAACACCAGCGTTCCTCTGCCCCTGCAAAAGAAAATCGATGCCTTTATCAAGCAAGGCGATTTGCTTCGCTATCCAATAGAGATTTTTGGGCTACCCAGCTGGCTTGCCATTTATCACGGTTTTGAAATACTGCCGCAGACTTATGATGCGCGTGTAAACGCATTGGACGAAGATTATCTGGTACAAAGTCTCATGGAAATGCGCAACGCCATCCGACGCGCCGTGGACGCGGTGCCAACGCATCAAAGCTTTATTGCAACCCATTGTGCGGTCACTCCATAGGTTGTTCTGCTGCGCAATGCCGGGCAATAAAATGACCGTGAGTCATCGCTTGGTCAGCGGCAACCTGAATCATTTGACGCATCCTGGCTAACTGGCTTTTCAGGTCCGCAAGACTGATATTATCCGCACGCTCATCGTAGCGTCTGGCGTAACGATGGAATCCCATATACATGGTGACCCAGCTTTCCTTCTCAAAGGCTTCAGGCTCGTACATCACGACATGGCCGCGACTTTCATAAACCTGCATCTTGTGCGCAAGGGAATCCGGTATTGGCATGGCCTGGCAAAAGCGCCAGAATTCCGTATCACTGCGATCGGTAGCTTTGTAGTGCAATATGAGAAAGTCCCGTATACGTTCAAACTCGTGATGATGTAAACGATTGACCTCGGTTATATCGTGCGGATTAAAGCTTGTATCAGGAAAAAATTGCAGCAGCTTGCTGATGCCGGTCTGGATCAGGGAAATGCTCGTCGACTCCAGCGGTTCCAGAAAACCTGAGGCGAGCCCCAAGGCAAAACAATTTTTATTCCAGATTTTTTTTCGTCGACCCGTGACAAAATCAAATTGGCGCGGCTGCTTTATCGGAGCACCGTCGAGATGAGTAAGTAATGTCAACCGGGCCTGCTCATCAGTGATGAAACGACTTGAATAGACATAACCATTGCCTGTGCGATGTTGTAGCGGAATACGCCATTGCCATCCGGCTTCGTGAGCTGTGGTGCGAGTATATGGCGTGGGTTCACCAATCAATTCACTTTGTATCGCAACAGCACGGTCACAGGGCAACCAGCAGCGCCAGTCGTCGTAGCCGGTATCTAACGCTTCCTCAATTAATAAACCGCGAAAGCCCGAACAATCAATAAAAAGTTGTCCTGCGATCTCCGCTCCGTCTTCCATCATCACCGATTCAATGAAGCCATCCTGTGAACGCAGCTTGACCGACGCAACCTTACCTTCCATGCGCACAACGCCGCGCGCAACGGCATAGTCACGCAGGTACGCTGCATAAAGCGCCGCATCAAAATGATAAGCGTAACCATAATCTGCCAGGGGCGTCGGGGGTTTTTCATGGGGCTGGGCAAAATGTCCGCGACGGGCCAACTGAATAGGAAAACTATAATCAGCGATATCAACGGCTTCACCTGCGGCGCGAAGACGCGCAAGATAATGATGAAACTCAACACCGTTTAATGGCAAACCATAGTCTGCAAACGGATGAAAAAAAGTGGCGCCTTTCTGATACCAGTTACGAAATTCAATGCCCAATTTGAAGGTAGCGTTGGTCTTCTTGATAAAATCAATTTCATCAATTCCTAATGAAAGATTAAAGGCGCGAATGCCCGGGATAGTCGCTTCACCAACGCCAACCGTGCCGATTTGCTCCGATTCAATCAGGAGAATATTGCCGGGTTTTCCCTCAAAGAAACGGGCCAGACTTGCTGCCGCCATCCAACCGGCTGTACCGCCTCCGACAATAACAATGCGATTAATCCGGGTACCGTTCAAGGATCATCTCCAGCAAGTTTGACATGTAAATTGAAGGATATCGTTAATGCCAGAGAGCGTCCACCGGCTGGGCTTGTAAGCCAATGCAGATATTACCTTGCCACGTTTTTGATTATCTGGAGTATGATGGCTTTTTCGTTCACCACACGATATTGAAACGTTATGACGTTTAATGCCAAACACTACCAACAACAATTGCAGCAGCTGGTTGCTATCCCATCGGTCAGTTGTGCCGTGCCTGAATGGGACATGCCGAATCTCCCGGTCATTGAATTATTAGCCAATTGGCTGGATGAGCTGGGCTTGCGCACCCAGATTCTGCCGCTGCCGCAAAAGGGTAAAGCAAATTTAATTGCCACACTGGGTGAGGGCGACGGCGGACTGGTATTGGCAGGGCACAGTGATACAGTGCCCTATGATACGCATCGCTGGCAGACTGATCCGTTTAAACTGACGGAGAAAGACGGCAAGCTTTTTGGTTTGGGCGCCACTGATATGAAGGGATTTTTTCCGGTAGTGATCGAGGCATTAAAACCTTACTTGAGGGTGCCATTGAAGCAGCCAGTGATTATCCTCGCGACGGCCGATGAGGAAAGCAGCATGAGCGGCGCCCGTGCCCTGGCAGCGAGCGGCACTCCCAAAGGACGCTATGCCGTGATTGGTGAGCCCACTGAGTTGGTGCCGGTGCGCATGCATAAAGGCATTATGATGGAGGCAATTCGGGTACAGGGCCGCAGTGGCCACTCGTCCAATCCTGCCCTGGGTAATAGCGCGCTTGATAGCATGAATAAGGTCATGAGCGAATTGATCTCGTTGCGCGCTGAATTACAAACCCGCTACCGCAACCCCGGTTTTGCTGTTGCCGTCCCCACGCTGAATTTGGGGTGCATACACGGTGGCGATGGTGCGAATCGCATTTGCGGTGAATGTGAACTGCATTTTGATCTGCGCCTTTTACCTGGTATGGATAACGATGAGGTGCGCCGTATTATTCAGCAGCGTTTGAATCCTATTGCCCAGGCCACTGGCACCGATATTATTTTGTCCTCGTTATTTGAAGGCGTCGATGCCTTCGCCGAAGATGAGCATTCTGCCTTAGTGCAAACCTGCGAGGCGCTCACCGGTAAACGCAGCGAGAGCGTTGCTTTTGCTACCGAGGCACCCTTTATGCAACAGCTCGGTATGCAAACCGTGGTGCTTGGGCCCGGTTCCATCAACCAGGCTCATCAACCCGATGAGTTTATTGACACACGACAGATTGAACCGGCCATCGCCATCATCCGCGGCTTGATACAAAAATTTTGCCTCGATTAAATCTGATACACAGCACTGGCTTCTGTTTACCAGCATTTATCGCTAAGCTTGCATTATTTCGATTTTAGAAGAGAAGAGATCGTGCCGACCAACACTCAGGACTACGTTAAATGGTTTCGCCATTCCTCGCCTTATATCAATAAGCACCGGGGAAAAACCTTTGTGTTGATGCTGCCCGGCGAGGCGCTAAAGCATGACAACTTCAGCAATATCATTCATGACATTGCGCTGCTCAACAGCCTTGGTGTGCGCCTGGTGGTGGTGCACGGTGCGCGTCCACAAATTGACGCACGTTTGCAACTGGCCGGCACACAAAGTCAATTCCATCACAATTTACGCATTACTGACAGCGCGAGCCTGAATTGCGTCATCCAGGCGATTGGTGAAGCGCGGATTACCATGGAGGCCATGTTATCCACCGGCCTTCCCAATTCCCCCATGCACGGTGCGCACATGCAGGTGTTGAGCGGAAATTTCGCTGTCGCCATGCCCCACGGCGTTATCGATGGCGTGGACCTGCAGCACACCGGCAAGGTGCGCAAGGTCAATACGAAACCTTTGCAAACCGCACTCGATTCCGGCGCTATCGCATTGCTTTCACCGCTGGGTTATTCGCCCACCGGTGAAGTGTTCAATCTGTCTTTCAGTGATGTAGCAACGCATGTCGCTACCGCCATCAAGGCCGACAAACTGATAGCGTTTATCGATGGGGACGGCGTCATCAACAATGCCGGTGACCTGGTGCGGCAGTTGTCTTTGCAGGAATGCAAGGAGTTTCTCGAAATGGAAGGCCAAACGATCCATCCTGATCTGCGCCAGGCACTAAGCGCCTGTTACCTGACCTGTCTGCAAGGGGTCGCACGCGCCCAATTGGTCAGCTATGCCACCGATGGTGCTCTGTTGACTGAGCTGTTCACTCGGGATGGCTTGGGGACCATGGTTTATTCCGGCCAGTACGAACAACTTCGCACGGCTACCATTGATGACGTTGGCGGCATCATCGAATTAATTACCCCCCTGGAAAATGACGGTATCCTGGTGCGTCGTTCCCGCGAAGTGTTGGAAACCGAAATCAATAAATTCAGTGTTATGGAAAAGGATGGCACCATCATCGCCTGTGCAGCGCTTTATCCCTATGGTGATATGGCCGAACTCGCTTGTGTGGCGACGCATCCCGATTATCGCAAAGGGGGGCGCGCGGCAAGTTTAATGGAACATATGGAGAAGCAGGCGCGCAAACAACATATCAGGCAGCTCTTCCTGCTCACCACCCAAACAGCCCATTGGTTTATCGAGCAGGGCTTTGCCCAAGGTAACCTCAGTGATTTACCGATGGCCCGTCAGAGTTTGTATAACTACCAGCGCAACTCAAAGATCTTCGTTAAAAACCTGGATTAGCCAACCCGTATCCGCGTTCAAGAGGCCGGCCGCTGTCCGCGACGGCCATCACGCCTGACGGGCCACCCTCGGGCTTTTCTGCTATGATTGACCCCTTTTTTACTACTCCGAAAACTGCTTCTACCGAGGTTGGCTATGCCTGTTTATCGCTCCAAAACCACCACCGCCGGTCGCAATATGGCTGGCGCCCGCGCACTATGGCGCGCCACCGGCATGAAAGACGGGGATTTTGATAAGCCCATCATTGCCATCGCCAACTCGTTTACCCAATTTGTACCAGGTCACGTTCACCTCAAAGACCTGGGTCAACTGGTTGCGCGGGAAGTGGAAAAGGCGGGCGGTGTTGCCAAAGAATTCAATACCATCGCTGTGGATGATGGTATTGCAATGGGTCATGATGGGATGCTGTATAGCTTGCCGTCACGCGACATTATTGCGGACTCTGTGGAATATATGGTGAACGCTCACTGTGCCGATGCCCTGGTCTGTATCTCCAACTGCGACAAGATCACCCCCGGCATGCTCATGGCCGCCATGCGTTTGAATATACCGGTCGTCTTTGTATCGGGCGGTCCGATGGAGGCCGGTAAAACCAAGCTGGCGGATCATAAGCTGGACCTTGTCGATGCCATCATTATCGGTACCGATGACACCGCCTCCGATGAAAAAGTAGACGCTTACGAACGTTCGGCCTGCCCCACCTGCGGCTCCTGTTCCGGCATGTTCACGGCCAACTCCATGAACTGCCTTACCGAAGCCCTGGGCCTTTCTCTGCCTGGCAATGGTTCCGTGCTGGCCACTCACGCTGACCGCGAACAGCTTTTCCTGGAAGCCGGGCGCCGTATCGTTGAGATCACCAAACGTTACTACGAGCAGGACGATGAGAGCGTTCTGCCCCGTTCGATTGCGAGTTTTGAGGCGTTTGAGAATGCCATGGCTCTCGATATAGCCATGGGCGGCTCGACCAACACGATCCTGCACCTATTGGCTGCAGCCCAGGAAGGTGAAGTACCGTTCACCATGGCCGACATTGACCGGCTCTCACGCAAGATTCCCCAGCTCTGCAAGGTCGCACCTAACACACCCAAGTACCATATGGAGGATGTTCATCGGGCGGGGGGCGTGTTTGGCATCCTGGCGGAACTCAATCGCGCCGGCTTACTGCACAACCATGTGCCCACCGTTCACAGCAAAACCATGCAGGAAGCACTGGATCAATGGGACATCATGTCTACAGAATCCGCTGAGGTGAAAAATTTCTACAAAGCCGGCCCTGCAGGCATTCCCACACAAGTTGCGTTTAGCCAATCCACGCGCTGGCCGACACTTGATATTGATCGCCAGGAAGGATGTATCCGTTCTATTCAGAATGCTTACTCAAAAGAAGGTGGCCTGGCAGTATTGCGCGGCAATATCGCTGTCGATGGCTGTGTGGTGAAGACATCTGGCGTAGATGAAAGCTGCTGGGTTTTTGAGGGGACCGCACACGTCATCGAAAGCCAGGACCAGGCAGTAGAACATATCCTTAACGGTAAAGTTAAAGCCGGCGAAGTGGTGGTTATCCGCTACGAAGGCCCACGCGGTGGCCCGGGCATGCAGGAAATGCTGTATCCCACCAGTTATCTCAAATCCAAAGGTTTAGGTAAATCCTGCGCCCTGTTAACTGACGGGCGTTTTTCCGGGGGCACGTCGGGGCTGTCTATCGGCCACGTATCGCCTGAGGCGGCGGGAGGAGGCAACATTGCCCTGATCCGGAACGGTGACATTATTCGCATCGACATTCCCAATCGCAGCATCAATGTTGCGCTGAGTGATGAGGAATTACATCAACGCCGTCAGGAGATGGAAGCCAAAGGCACCAAAGCATGGAAGCCTGCAGAGAGTCGCCCACGTAAAGTCAGCGCTTCACTCAAAGCCTATGCCATGCTCGCCACAAGCGCTGACAAAGGTGCGGTAAGGGATCTAACCATATTGGATAATTAGTACACAGCGCCCATCGCAGAACGTCAGTGAAGCGATGGGTTTTAATCAAATTTTTGACAATAAAAAAGCCAGCATCAGCTGGCTTTTTTATTGGATCGGTTTAACGCTATTAACTTTGCTTCAACGACGCAACGCGCGCTTTTTCTCTCTCAGCAAAGCTGATGTATTGCTTGGCCAGATTAGCACTGCGCTCATCCTTTGCAGCTTCTTTGAAAGACTTAATGGCTGCATCAAATTTGCCCAGACTTAACTCAGCATTACCAATAGCAAGCAATACCTGGTCTCTGCGTTTCAGCTTGCCTTTCTTCAGCGCAGCATTACCGGCTTCGATAGCATCTTCAAAACGATCATTGAGACTGTAAAGCGTAGCCAAAGTGTGCAGCAGGTTACCATCGTCTGATTTTCTTGCTGCCTTTTCCATTTCAACCAGAGACTTATCGTACTCCGCTGCCGCACGCCATGAGTTAGCGAGCAACTCAAGGTTTTTAGCGGTAGGCTCAATGGATTTATCCTTGTTGATACCTTTATCAAGCACTTTAGCGGCCTTATAAGGCACTTCAGCTTCAAGGAAATATGACGCAAGAATGACAAGGTCCTTTTCACCGGTTACGCCGCCCATCAAGTAAGCGGTTTCAAGAGCAGCCAACTTTTGCTTATCGCGCTCGAGAATACCGTAAACCTGAGCCAGCTGACGCCAGTAAGACGCTTTAGGGTAGTGACGGACCAATTTCTCCAATACAACTACGCCGTTTTTATAGTCTTCTTTCTCAAAATACAAACCGCGCTGCAAGCCGTACCATGATTCCTGGGGAACCTTGCCTGCTGCTTCCTGTGCGCGCACAGCTTCATTAATGTTTAATAATGCATTCTTACTATCTTCCAACTGATAGTAGAGCGTGCCAAACAGATAGTGCTGCTCTGGTTTGATCTCGCTGACATAATCAGTCCACTTAAGCATCATATCCAAAGATTTACGATAATTTTCTTCATTACCGTAAAGCTGGGCCACCGTGAGAGTGGTTGAAGCTTCCAGACTGACCGGAATATTAGGCACCTGACGCAAGACCAACTCAAATTGTTCACGCGCTCTTTTGTAGTCTTCCATGCCGTAATAGGCGTAGGCAAAGAATTGGTAGAGCTGTGCCTGTTCGTAGGGATTCAGCTTATCTTTGTTTCTGGCCAGGCCGTTCAACACTTCCAATGCTTTACGCGGATTTGGTGCAGGCGGCTTACCGCCATCTTCCGGCTCTGGCGGCTGCAGCAGATTACCTGCTTCCGTCAAACCTTTCGCAAAGTCCTGGCTTACACCAGGCAAACGACGCGGCTCAAATTGCTTGTTTTTGGCTTTTACTTGCGCTTCAACAACATCAAACTTAATCAATGTTTGGTTCGGAGCAACCGAGGTTGCAACGAGTGTTACAACACCCGGCGTTATCGCCAACACACTTGCCAGCAACGTCTTATTAAGAGCTGTTGAAACGATCGATTTAAACGATTTCATATTCACACCTCTCTTACTTCGCCAACTCGTACACGAATCTGTTACGGACACCCGGAACTTCGATCGGCACTCCATCAACAACCTTCGGACGATATTTGAATCTTTCCGCAGCGCGAATCGATGCACGATTGAATACCGAGGTCGGTTTACCATCTTTCGTGGTGCAATCAATAGCAACCACATCTTTGGTAGATCCGTTAGCCGTTACGGTAAATTCCACAGTACAGAAGCCTTCAATACCGCGTGAAGCTGCGTTACTGGGATATTCAGGCGCAACCTTTACAATCGGTAGATACTCACCGTCGCCACTAAAACCGCCAATATTCATGGCAATGTCAGAGTCAAACGTCGGTGCCTCCATATTGAGACCATCAAGATTAGCATCTGGTGCATCAAATTCAGGCTCTGGAATATCGGGCGGAGGGGTCTGAGGCTCTTCCGGCTTCTCCGGCTTGGCTTCTTCGTAGCGCGTCTCGATCTCGGCTTTTGGCATTTGAACATCAGCAATCTTGGTCTCTTTCTCTTCTGGAGCTTCACCAAGATCTTTGTTGATCAACGAATGCATCAAAAACAGAAGCAGGAAGGTGGCAACCACCCCCAAACCTCCAGCTATACCTACTCTTGCAATGTTCATAGCGGCCTATTTCTTTTCAGTTGAGACAGCGACATCATCTACGCCTGCTTCACGTGCGGCGTTGGTGATATCAACTAACAGCTCGATACTGGCTTCACTATCAGACTGGATTACCACAGTTCCTTTGGGATTTTCAGCCAATAGGCGTTCAATAGCCTGACGAACACCGCGCGGATCAACACGGTTTTTATCAATCCAGATTTCATTGTTATTGCTGACAGCAATCAGAATACTGGCACGTTTTTTCTCATCCGCTGTGGTCGCTTCAGGACGATTCACTTCGATACCAGCTTCTTTAATGAAAGTTGCCGTAACAATGAAGAAAATCAACATAATGAAGACCACGTCAAGCATGGGCGTCAGGTCAATTGCCTGAGCTTCTTCTTCGGGTTTTGCACTATTTCTGGCCATGAGAAATCTCTTCGGTTAATTCTTTAGCACATGAACCTTAGTGATCCATCGTCAGGTGATCGGCAAACAGTTGATTTTCACGCTCTGCAATACGGGTCAAATAGGTATTGATAAATAAACCGGACAGTGCCGCCACCATCCCCGCCATTGTGGGGATAGTTGCTCTCGATACACCACCAGCCATTTGCTTTGCATCACCGCCACCTGTGGTGGCCAGTACGCCAAACACTTCAATCATACCGGTTACCGTACCGAGCAGACCCATCAGAGGACAAACCGCAATCAAGGTTGCGATCATATCCATGTTCTGTTGGATCTTGTCGGACATGCGCGAAATCATAGCCTCACGAATCTGGTGCGCATTCCAGGAGTTACGTTCTTTACGCGCCTCCCAGGCATCCAGAGATCGTTGTACGTCACCTTTCAGACTCCCCTTGAAATACCAGACGCGTTCAAAAGCCAGCGTCCACATAACAAAGGTAAGGGCGGCAATCCAATACATCAAAGGGCCGCCCTGATCCATAAAGGCTCCAATGGCTGCAAATGCGTCCATTAATGCCTGCATGAGTTATCTCCTACTTGCGTTCAGCGTTTTCGGCGATGATACCTGCAGTCTGCTCTTCCAGGACATGAACGATGCGCTTGGCGCGACCGTTAACCAGGGTATGCATCAGAACCACAGGAATTGCAACCACCAGACCTTGTACGGTCGTAACCAGCGCTGCAGAAATACCGCCCGCCATGTTTTTAGGATCGCCAGCACCGAAGATGGTGATCGCCTGGAAGGTCTCGATCATACCGGTTACGGTACCGAGCAGACCCAGCAGCGGAGCAACGGCAGCGATAATTTTCAATATGGCCAAGCCGCTCTCGATAGCAGGACGCTCTTTCAGAACCGCTTCTTCGAGCTTCAATTCCAGAGTTTCATTGTCCGCTTTTGGATTGTCTTCAGCCACTTTGAGCACACGACCCAGTGGGTTGTTGGGGTTTGGTTTGTTCGATTTAAGCTGTGCACTTACTTTTGCACTGACACCGAACAACACCAGAATACGCCACAAACCAAGCAATACACCGAAAATACCCACACCAGTGATTACATAACCAACCAGACCACCGTGATGCCATTGTTCAACAAGCGTTTCCTTGTTGATCAAAGCGGCCAGCAATGAACCACCAGTAGGGCCAGTAGGATCAATACCCACGCCAGTCAGACCAGAGGTAGCAGCTTGCAGCTCGGAGGCGCCGGCAGAGTAGCCATCCGGTTGACGTGGCAATTCTTCAATTTTGCTGCCATCGAAAGTCAGGTATTGGCCATTAGATACCAGGTTCCATACACCGATACGTACGATTTCCTGCTCAGCTCTGTCACCGTTAGGCTTAATGACTACACCGTTGAACTTGCTGACACGACCGCCTTCAACCATCTCACGCTGAACTTCGTACCACAGGCGTTCAATTTCAGCGATAGTAGGCAGCTTGGTGTTGCTGTTCATCTTGTCGATCAGGTCTTCAAGGAAGTCACCGCGATTCGGGTATTGGGCGCTTACCAGAGAACTTTCGGTAGCCACACGCAGGTCACCGGCGGTTGATGTCAAGTGACCAAACAACTCGCGCATTGAACCCAGACGCTCATTAAATTGGGTTCTCTTGGCGGTTACTTGCAACTCTTGATCAGAGTGAACTTTCTCCAAACGCTCGGAACGGGCTTCTTCAGCCTGGCGAGTCGCTTTAGCCTGTGCCAACAAATTAGCCTGATTGGCCTTGTTGCGCGTGAACTCTGCTTCGCGTTGACGATGCTCAGCCGTTTCAGCGATCTGGGACTTTTTTACCATGTCCAACAGCTGATCCAGCGTTGCGGCCTTTTCAGCCTGCGCTAAAGCAAAACTGCTGCTCAGCAAGCCTGCGGCTACAAGAGCCATGCAGCTTTTTACAAACTTCATCTTCATTGTGCTGCCTCCGGAGCTTGAACAGGTACGGTTAAGATGTCTGGAGAGGCCTGTTTACGCGCAATACGCAAACCTTTGAGAATGAGAGAGCGGTAGGAATCATCCAATTCAACCCAGGCATTCTGGGTCGCATCCCAGGCACCGGACAGCTCAGTATCAGTGGTTTGATACATTAACGAGACGCGGCCGACCTGCAGAATATTCACTTCACGATCCTGACCACCCACATTGAGGGTAGCCTTGTACTCATTCAGGAAGCGACCGTAATCGGATTCGATCTTGTAGGCTTCGAGCACCTGACGGAATTTTTCGGAAACGGAGATATCGGCACGATCCTGATTGTCGCGCAGCATCTGGATACGGTTTTGACGCTCTTCCAGCAGGAAGGGCTTATCCAGAGCAATAAATTGCTCCAGCGCATCCAGCATACGCATGATCAGCGGTTGAATCTGACGCTCAACAACTGTCACCTGCTCGATAGAAGCATCGAGATCTTTGATCACTTGCAATTGGGCGGCAACTTGCTTTTCCAACTGAGCGTTATATACGCGGAGACCTTCGATTTCTTTGTTGACCGCTTTGAATTCTTGGGTAAGGTCATCAGTTTCCTGAGCCAGTCGATCAATTCGTTTTTGTGATTCTTGTGCCAAGGTCGTCTTGGTTTGACCTACCTGGAGAACTGCATCCAGGGTTTGATCTGCCTGAGCAACGCTACCCATTAGCGCGCCGGCAGAAAGCACGGTGGATAAAACCACGGCTTTCAATCGCTGTTTTTTCATATTCCCCCCAACTCGGGTGCTTCATCAAGTGAGTTTGCGACAGTAACGGAAGTGCCACAGACGCGTTATCCACGTAGCCTCGGAAGCGAGGCAATTAAGAACGCCGCATTGTAATAAGAGCTTTCGCTCACATTCAATGTTTTATCCAAAAGGCTTTCTACGTGTGTACTTAAGTATCACCGTGGTAACAGTGACATATTTCAAAACCAACAATAAGTAACATTTGGTTGAAAAATGCGCTATTTGGCGCATTTTTCCATTCACTTATAAGAACCAAAGGTTATTAGCGCTTAATTATTGACCAATTCGCTCGAATACCAAAAACTTATGGGGCTCCGAGGATTGGGCGTCACCCTCTATGGCAGATACTTTTAACCATTCCTGTGGAGATAGTTCCGGGAAATAAGCATCTCCGGAAAAATTTTTTTCAATTAACGTCAAATAGATCTTTTGGGCATGCTTTATGCTGGCGCGGTAGATTTCAGCTCCACCAATCACCATAGCCTCATCAACCGCCCCGTTAGTGTTGGCAATTGCGTGCTCAGCCAGACTGACGGCCTGATCCAGGTCGCCAGCCACCTGCACCCCTTCAGCCGTCCAATCCTGCTGGCGCGTTACCACGATATTGGTTCGTCCCGGCAACGGCCTACCGATTGAGTCATAGGTTTTACGCCCCATGATGATGGGCTTCCCCATAGTCACCGCCTTGAAGTACTTCAGGTCCTCCGGCAAATGCCACGGCAGACGATTTTCGCGGCCAATAACATGGTTGGCCGCCGTAGCGACAATCAGGGCTAGTTTCACCAGGGTTGTACTCCAGTTGTCTGCGCTTGATTAGTTATATGGCAATCGGCGCAACAATTCGCGGATGGGGTTCATAACCGACAAATTCAAAGTCTTCCAATTGGTAATCAAAAATACTGCCTGGATGGCGCTTGATGATCAGGTTGGGCAATTTTTTTGGCGCACGGTTCAATTGTTCATAAACAATTTCATCGGTGATGTGATTGTTATACAAATGGCAATCGCCAAAGGTATGCACGAAGTCACCCACCTCCAGATTGCATTGCTGCGCCATCATATGCGTCAACAGCGCGTAGCTGGCGATATTAAAAGGCACGCCCAGGAACAGATCCGCGCTGCGCTGGTAAAGCTGGCATGACAACTTCCCTTCAGCCACATAGAACTGAAACAGCGTATGACAGGCAGCCAACGCCATGCGCCCCTGCTCAACATTTTGCTGGGGACTTAAAGATTCATCGGGCAAATCAGCCGGATTCCAGGCGCTCACGATCAATCGGCGCGAGGTAGGACGGGTTTTGATTTGTTCAATAACCTGGGAAATTTGATCGATGGTGCTGCCATCCGGGCAAGCCCAACTACGCCATTGCTTTCCATATACCGGGCCAAGCTCTCCATCTGCTGTCGCCCATTCGTTCCAGATGCTGCAGCCTCGCTCCTGCAACCAGCCCACATCGGTGCGCCCCTGCAAAAACCACAGCAACTCGACAATGACACTTTTCAGGTGAACCGTCTTGGTCGTCACCAGGGGAAACCCTTGCGCAAGATCGAATCGAAGCTGCCGGCCAAAGACAGAGCGGGTTCCGGTACCGGTGCGGTCACCGCGCTGGATACCGTTTTCCACGACATCACGCATCAGATCCAGGTATTGTTTCATTTATATGACTCTCTCAACATCCGCTCATGAGTTTTTGCTGGCGGTTACAGCTTCCGGCGTTTTGGTTGGCCAATAGGCATACACCATCAAGCCTACGCCCAGCACAAACAGTGGGATAGACAGCAGCTGCCCGCGGGTCATCCAGCCCAACAAATCAAAGCCGATATGACTGTCGGGCTCGCGCACGAACTCTACCAGGAAGCGGAAAGTGGCATAACCCACCAGAAAGAGACCACAGACGGCACCACGCGGACGCGGTTTGCGTGAAAACCAGAACAGGATAATAAAGAGCACCAAACCTTCCAGCGCCGCCTGATATAGCTGGGAAGGATGACGCGGCAAGCCCGAGGGATCGCGAGGGAAAATCATACCCCAACGGCTATCCGTGACCCGCCCCCATAGTTCCTGGCCAATAAAATTTCCGAGCCGGCCAAAGCCAAGCCCCAATGGAACGGCGGGCGCAATAAAGTCCATCAATGCGATGTAGGGTTTATGAATACGATGAGCATAAATCAGCATGGCCAGGATAACGCCGATAAGGCCGCCATGAAACGACATTCCGCCTTCCCAGACACGGAACAGCCACAATGGATCGTTCATCCAGGTTTCAAATTGATAGAGCACCACATAACCGACTCGACCACCAATGATGACGCCGAATGCACCATAGGTAATCAAATTCTCAACCTGGGTTTTGGTGATGAGGGCGTGGGGCGCTTTGGTTCGATGCATGGCGATCAACCAGGCGCTGGCAAAAGCCAGCAGGTACATGACGCCATACCAGTGTATCTTGAGGGGACCAATAGCCAGTGCGACAGGATCGATCTCGGGATAGGTCAACATAGCGGATAAATAGCCTGTGGAGTCAGAAACGCGGGCAATCATAACACCATTGGTCGTTCAATCACCCACGCTGCGGCAGTTAAATCATGCAAAGATTCCAGTGGCGATGGCAAGCCGGATCAGTCCTGTGCAGAAGGCCGGATCAAACGGGTGACACCCGCCTCTTTCAAGGCCTGATCCAGACGCTGGCGAATTTGCTCGGCATTTACCATCGTCATCACCTCGGCCAGCAAGGCTTTGGCCTGTTTCAGGCTGATACTGCGAATTACCGACTTCACTTTGGGCAGGTTGGTGGCGTTCATCGACAACACATCGTAACCCATCGCCATCAGCAGGATAGCCGCACCGGGATCACCCGCCAATTCACCACAAATCCCCACGCTGACACGCTCAGCGTGCCCTTCCGTAACGATATGCTGCAGAGCGCGCAACACCGCCGGATGGAAGGCCTGATAAAGATCAGCTACACGCGCATTATTGCGATCCACCGCAAGCAGGTATTGGGTCAGGTCGTTGCTGCCCACCGATAGGAAATCTACCCGCACTGATAATTCGCGCACCTGATACACCGCTGCCGGCACCTCAATCATGACCCCGATATGCGGCATCTTGACCTTGAATCCTTCTTCCAGCAGCTCGTTGAAGACACGGTGGATTAACAATTTGGAGGACTCCAGCTCTGCTACGCTGGTGATCATCGGCAGCAGGATACGCAGGTTATCCAACCCTTCACTGGCCTTGATCATCGCGCGCAATTGCGCCAGAAAAATCTCGGGGTGGTCCAGCGTCACCCGAATGCCGCGCCAACCGAGGAAGGGGTTGTCTTCTTCGATAGGAAAGTAAGGCAATGCCTTGTCGCCACCGATGTCCAGTGTACGCATGGTGACGGTGTGCGGTGCAAAAGCCTCCAACTGCTCGCGGTAAATCGCCCGCTGTTCTTCCTCACTGGGAAAACGATCGCGCAGCAGAAAAGGCACTTCAGTCCGATAAAGCCCCACACCTTCGGCGCCCCGCTCAAGGGAGCGCACGACATCGGTCATCAGGCCCGTATTGACCCATAGCGGCAAGCGATAGTGATCGAGCGTCTCACACGGCAGATCCTTGAGCGCCTCCAACCCTTTAACCAGCTCCTGCTCTTCGAGGAAGATCGCCTTGTAATGCTTGCGCAACTGGGGGCCGGGATCGCTGTAAACCGTCCCCTTGTATCCATCTACAATCACCGAGCGCTGGTCCATCTGGGTGTAGGGTAAATCCACAGCGCCCATGACCGTGGGAATATCCATCGCGCGCGCCAGAATAGCCACGTGGGAGTTGCTGGAACCAAGCACTGACACCAGGCCGGCCAGTTTTTCCTTGGGAATTTCACCCAACATGGAAGCGGTCAGTTCCTCACCGATCAAAATGGTTTTGTCGGGATAGACCCGGCACTTCTGGTTGGACTCCTGCAAGTACGCCAGCACTCGCCGCCCCAGGTCACGCAAATCCGTGGCCCGCTCGCGCAGGTAGGGATCATTCATGCTGTTGAAGGTGTTTTCGTGTTCGAGGATAACCTCGCTCCACGCGTAGGATGCATTGGTCCCGCGTCGAATACGCTCTGCCACCTCACTGCCCAGAGAGGCATCGTCGAGCATGGCCAGGTAGGCATCAAACAGCGCCTGCTCTTCACGGTTGATCCGGGCGCGCAATTGCTCGCCCAGGGCTTTAATATCCTCGCGAACGGCCATCAGACACTGCTGGAAAAACGCCAGCTCAGCATCCACATCGGTACAGGCTTTGTAGGGAACCGAGCGCAAATCCGCGGGCGGGGTAATGACCACGGCTTCACCGATGGCAATACCTGGCGCACCGGAGACGCCGATAAATTTTGCCTGGGTGGCCTTATCGCCCACGATATCCATAGCGCCCGTGGCTTCGGCATGGGCAATAACACCGGCAAGCTGGGCGGACATGGTGACCAGGAAGGCTTCATCACCTTCGTCGAAACGGCGCTGTTCTACCTGTTGAACGACCAATACACCCAGCACCTTGCGGTGGTGAATAATCGGCACCCCTAAAAAAGAACTGAAGCGTTCCTCACCGGTTTCCGGAAAATATTGATAGCTGGGGTGAGTTTCGGCATGTTCCAGGTTGACCGGTTCTTCGCGCATTACCACCCGGCCGACCAGACCCTCGCCCGGACGCAAGCGCACCTTGCCCACCGCATTGGCATTGAGGCCATCGGTGGCCATCAAAACATAATCACCTTTGGGGTTGCTGAGGTATACAGAGCAGACCTGGGTCCCCATGGCCTGCTTGACACGCGTGACGATAATCGCCAGCGCTGTCTTCATGTCGCGGGCGGCATTGACTTCCTGAACAATACTGCGAAGTGAATTTAACATCGAGGTGAACTGCCTGGTTGTTGTCTGTCGGCGATCTGCGCATGCTTGATGGCGCGGTGGGCAGATCACACTGATTCGAAGCCTCTCAGGGATACCAGGTTGCGCATGTCCCGGGAAGCTTATCTGGCTCTTAGGCTTATCTGGCTCTTAGTAGGGTAGCAGGTGCACCGCCGGATACCGATGAATTCTCAGCACACCCGATATCTTCCAACTGGCTGTGATCCAGCGATAGTTCTTTCAGCGCGCGTCGATACACATCGCGCTTGAACGCCACCACCTTGCTCAGCGGATACCAGTAACTGACCCAACGCCAATCATCAAATTCAGCCCGCCCACCATTCTCCAGACAAATACGACTCTCGTCCGTACGCAAACGCAACAGGAACCATTTCTGCTTCTGGCCGACGCAAAGTGGTTGTGAATTGTGCCGGACTAATCGGTTCGGCAAACGATAGCGCAGCCATCCGCGGGTGCAGGCAAGAATTTCCACGTCTTCCGGATGGAGACCTATTTCTTCATGAAGTTCACGGTAAAGCGCCTGCTCGGGGGTTTCGTTGGCATTGATGCCGCCTTGCGGGAACTGCCAGGCATCCTGCCCGCCCACGCGCCGCGCCCAGAGCAATTGGCCCCGGTCGTTGGTAAGCATGATGCCCACATTAGGGCGAAATCCATCGTTGTCTATCACGGGGCTGGTTATCCTGGCTGGCAAGCAGTCGTTAAAACTGCTCTTTCATTATTAAGTCATGATTTTCGCGTAGTGCTATTGCGACCTATTGTTCCACAAATCTGTTGCACACAGCAATTCGCTCAATACCCGCCTGCCAGTTTAAAAAAATGTGAGAATCTGCACATAGCTGTTGAGCGGGTTACCCACAATCGCTATGCTAGCCGCCATTTCGAACAACCCCTTCAGGTACGCTGTGACCCTCGCTATCTTTGACCTCGACAACACCTTGATCGCCGGCGACAGCGATCACAGTTGGGGCGAGTTTCTGGTAAGTAAGCAACTGGTTGATGCCGTGGAGTATCGCCGCCAGAACGACCTCTTTTATCAAGCATACAAAGACGGCACCCTCGACATTCATGCCTACCAGCGCTTCGCCCTGACTCCCCTGGCGCGCTTCACTGCCGCTGAGCTGGCAGAGCTGCACAGCGAGTTCATGGCCACATGCATTGAACCGCTGATGTTGGTCAAGGCACAGACACTGCTGCAACAGCATCGCGACAATGGCGATTACCTGCTGATCATTACCGCTACTAACAGTTTTATCACACACCCGATTGCCAGGCACTTGGGCGTAGATGACATATTGGCGACGGACCCACAGGTAATCGACGGGCGGTATACGGGCGAGATTATCGGCACGCCCTGCTTCCAGGGCGGAAAGGTAACCCGACTGAACGAGTGGCTAGCGGCAAGGGAGAAATCCCTTCATGGCAGTTATTTTTACAGCGACTCCTACAATGATCTGCCTTTGCTGGAACAGGTCACGCATCCGGTGGCGGTCGACCCGGATGAGCGTTTGCGCCAGACGGCGGAAGCACGCAACTGGCCGATCATCAGTTTGCGCGATTAATGGACGACACCCAACAACCTGCTCAGGGATTTATTTACACACTATCGTGAACCACATTCTTACTACGGCTTTCACCCTGTTTATTGCACTCTCTTGCTGCACATCCAGTGCTTTTGCTGCCGATTCCCCCACCCAAAATGATCCGCTGGATAAGGCGACCCGCTACGCCTGGGAGCTGGGACTCCAATCGTTGATCAACGCAGAGCAGGCCAGCCGCAACCTCTCCGGTCAATTGGAGTTGTTCCTGGCTGAACCTTCCGAAGCAGGTTTGGCACAGTTGCGCCAGGAGTGGCGTAACTGCCATCAACAATGGCAGCAGCACGCCGTGTGGGTTGAACTGGCCCAAGGCCAGGCGCGCCGTCTGGCAGCACTGAATCGGCGCTATTTCAGCATTGATGCACGAGAACTGCAGCCTGGCTATCTGGATGCCGTGCAGGATTATCCTTTCAGCGGCATCGTCAACGATATTTCCATCGTGCTCACCGCTGACAATTTACGCCAGCAGCATGGCTTGACCGATCCCAGCGAAGTCAGCCTGGGATTCCATGCCCTGGAATTCTTGTTGTGGGGAGAACAAGGTCAACGGCCATTTACAGACTTTGTGCCGATCACCACGATCAATGCCGAGCAGAACGCGGCCGGCCTCACCATAGGCGACTTGCCCAATAATCGCCGCCGCACGGTGCTGCGTTTGATAAATCAGGTACTGGCTGACGATTTACAACGCCTGCGGCAGGATTGGCAAAATCCCCTCAGCACCATCAGTCAAAGTTATCTGAAACTCTCGCCTCAGGTCCGGCTCGCGTTGATTCACGGCACAGCGCACCAGTTGCTGGCGGTAGCGCTGCCGGATCAATTGCTGCAAGCCGTAACTAACGATCGTGCCATGCACCACAACCAATTTGCCGGGGACACGCTCCAACATAACCTGGCACTGCTAAGTGGTCTGGAAGCCTTGCTGACCCAAGGCGAATCGCCGCTGGTGAATCATTTGCTCATGGCGGATGCAGGACTGGAATGGCAACAACAACTTCAGAATCTGATCGCTGGCCTGAACGAACTTACCCAGGAAAAAGACAATATAACCAGCGCGAAACTGGCCAGCCTGCTAGAGCAACTGCCGCACCTGGCCAATGCACTGGGCACGCCGAATCTGGCCGCAGAATAACAAGGAGTTCGCTCTGCGGCCCACTCACATCAGGGAAGGTAAACCCGCGCGAATATGGCTTTCAGGTAGTCAGTCTCAGGGATAGCCGGATGCACCGGATGATCCGGCCCTTGGCCGCCCTGCCCGATAATTTGCACATGGCGGTCCAGGTGACGGCCAGCACCGCGCACAATATCCAGCAGTGTATCCCGGTGCAGATGCATGGAGCAGGAGGCGGACACCAGCAGACCATCGCGGCCTAACAAGCGCATCCCCAACTCGTTGACGTGACGATAAGCGGCTTCACCGGACTTTTGATCTTTACGACGTTTGATAAACGCGGGGGGATCAAGCACCACCACATCGAAATGTTCGTCCTGCGCAATCAGGTGCTTCATCACCTCGATGGCTTTTCCCTGGATAGTGCTGACCCGCTCGCTCACGCCATTGAGTCCCGCATTACGCTCAACACCATCCAGAGCAGCTTCTGACGCATCCACACAGACAACCTCACGGGCACCAGCCTGGGCAGCCTGGATGCCCCAACCGCCAATGTATGAAAAGACATCCAGCACCCGCTTGCCTTTTACATAGGCCTGCAATTGCGCGCGATTGATACGATGGTCGTAAAACCAACCGGTTTTCTGCCCGCCATGTACCGGAGCCAAAAAGCGCGTGTGGTTTTCCACCAGTTCAACCTGTTCTGGCACTTCACCATAAGCCACTTCCACATACTCCGGCAGGGCCTCCAGGGCGCGCGCGCTATGGTCGTTACTCAATAAAATGCCGCGCGGTTTCAGTGTTTGCACCAGGGCTTCAACAATCTCGTCCTTCACTTTTTCCATCCCCGCACTGGCAATCTGCACCACCAGGTAATCCCCAAAACGGTCCACCACCAAACCCGGAAGCAAATCGGCATCCCCGAAAATCAACCGGTAATAAGGCTGATCGAAGGTCAGCTCACGCAACGCGAGCGATTGGTTGATGCGGTGCACCAACAGGGATTTATTGAGCGGGTATTTTTCGCTGCGACTGACCAGGCGCCCGCAGATGAGGGCATTGGGATTCATCACCGCAATGCCGAGGGGTTTGCCACTGTGGCTGGTGACCAATGCCTGCGCGCCCGCCTCGAAGGTTTTCAGCGGTGAGCGTTCAACATCGACCTCGTTGCTGTAAATCCAGAGATGGCCCAGCTTCAGGCGGCGGTCGGCTTGGGATTTGAGAATCAAAACAGGCAGGGACATGAGCAATCCAGAGGTAAGGGAAAAGGGGGCAAGAAAGGCGGGCGATTATAACGGAAAGCGTGAAGTGCCCGCGAGCGATTAGCTACAAGCGGCTGAGTTTCGCTACCAGTTCTGCCTGCCGATTCACGCCCAGTTTGACGAAGATGGACTTGAGTTGAGCACGCACCGTGCCCACGGAAACGCCACGCAGTGAAGCGATAGCCTCGGGCGATTTGCCGTGATAAATATGCAATGCAATCTCGGTTTCCGCCTTGGTCAATGCATAAACCATCTGCAGAACAACTAGCTTGTTATCCTCCTGTTCACGCTCAGTCCGGGCCACCACTAAAACGCGTGGAGCGAAACTGAATTCCAGCTGCCGAGCCGGCAAGGCAACGACGTTCAATACCAACGAAGGCGCATCCGATGCACCCCGCTGAATGACAACCGTGTGCAATGAAGGGGGCCTGCCAATAGCCGGCTCACTGATTGCAGCATCCATCGCGTTTTTTAGCCGGATATCGTCAAGCGAATTGATCGCGCGCAAGCGGCCCAAGGTTAACTGGAGGCCACGGTCACCGTGAATCAGTGCTTCCGCGTGGGAGGACAGGGCACGTACCAGGCCATTCCTGTCGCACACGAAGGCGGGGATTGTGAGCGAATCCATAGCACCCACCAACAAAGCTGCGCCATTGCCTTCAAGGGCGAGTTGGGTTCTGACTGCTGCACGTACGTGCGGCGCCAGCGTGGCGAAGACTTGCCGTTCCTGATCCGTGATATGCCCTTGTTGATGGGAACGCAAAACGGCCAAACCAATCAACATGTCCTCATTGCGTTCCAGCGTTGATAGGCAGATATACGGGACTCCACATGGCACCGCGAATTCCTGATAGTGCGGGTGGTGTTTATATTCATCCGGGGAGATGAAGTCGGATTCGGCCAGAGCTTTCAAGATAGGCGCGTTGATGCCCGCATTTACGCGGGGATTGACCCGCGGGTCTCCGCCGCCCGCTTCAATAAACCGCTGACCCAGCTCATGGTCAACGTTGGTCACCAGGTTGAACGGAACTGCGGCATCAGCGCCGATACCGATGAGCTGACCGCTCGCCGATCCTGTCACCTGAGCCAAACCTTCCAGAGCTCGATACCAACTCTGATCAAAGGCTGCAGCCTGGAAGGCATCTGCCACTGCAAGCCAGTTACTGTCATCAACGCCCACGCTTTGCTCCTAAACCTGATCAATGTAATGAGCATAGGAGAAAATACAGTACCGGCAAATTTTCGACGCCAAAAAAAACGGCGCCAATGGCGCCGTCGGTAATTATTTCAGGAGTGGACCCGTTATGGTTGGAGGTCGGCAGTCATCTCATAGGTGCCGGTACAGATGGACTCGGAAGCATCGAGATCCCATGTCAGGATGATTGTTTCCGTAACCGTTCCGGCTATTAGATTATCGGCGGCAGGATCATAAGTAGCTTCCCAGGACCAGCTACTTTCCACGTAGTAGGTGGTCTGGCAGCCTATACAATCTGTTACCTCAGTCTTGGGGTCATGCTCAGAGTAAGATACGGTACCCGTGGCCGGATCGTAGTGAATGTCAGCCTCTTCAGTTACGTCGTCCTCAGTAAAACTCAGATAGCTCCTACCATCCGGGTCGTCACTCAGGTACCAGGTTTCCTCAAAGGTTTCACTCTCACCTTCAGCCATTGAAAAGCTGCACTGCATGGTCGAGCCATTGACCGAGTATTGCTCCCCCTGGTTGTACTCAACCAGTGTATTGGTGACCACCAAATCTAATTGCGTCGGCGGGTCGACGTCATCCACGCGCGTAAAGACGACTGGCTCTTCTTCGCCTGCAGCGATGGTGTCGGCCTCGCTGATAAAGGTCAGAGAACCACCCGACGCATTCGTGGTTTGGATGATATCGCGCCCTTCCGGCCCACACGCCAGGTTATTGCTACCGGAGACATCAAGAATTGCGCACGGGTGAGAAAAGCCCCATTGACCATTGGTGTCAGTGATTGTAGTGAAAATTGTGTCGTAGCTTTCAGGATTGCGCAGGTAAGTCCCTCGTTCAATGCCCGCAAGGCCTTCCTCAGTGCTTTCGCTGTTTTGCATCATTAAATAGGTGTTGTCGGCAGTGAAAGTCACCAGGGCTAATTGATCTTGCGCCTCAAAATCAAGCCACCAGGTTCCGACCATGGGATCTGTGTCTGAGTCAACACGAGTAAACTCCATGACAACCTCTCCCTCACCACCCTCATCACATGAGGAACCTACCTCTGTATCAACCCCAAATAGCAAAGTGTCACCGCGCACCTCAAGCGTGAATATTTCCCCTTCGCAAGGATGGGATAAGCCCCATTCACCATTGGTATCCACACGGGTACTGGCGGTGAAGAGGCCGGTTCTGAGGTTCCAGCTATACTGACCGATTTCAAACCCATCCTTGCCGTTTATATCTTCGCCGCTTTCATCGTTGATCATTACGTAGGTCTGATGATCGAGAAACGTTACCGCAATATGAATATGTTCGCTGGCGTTCGCAGCGCTGGTATCGCGGTAATACCAGGTTCCAATTAAGGATGCACGCGTATCAGTCACGGTGGCTTCCAGGTGTTGCTGTGCATCAACGGCGGAGATTAACGTCGTTGAGCCGCCACCCGCATTGGCAATGAAATTGGTGGTGGCGAGTTCGAACTCGCCAGTGGGCACATCAAAGTTGGTCTCCACGGCTGCCTCGGCCGCACTGGCGGGGATACTGATGCCGTTAGATGGATCGCCATCGGCGTCCAAGGTCTGGAGCAAACGCGCAATGTTTACCACCACCTGGTTATCGAAATCGTCTGTACCGGCAATATCGAGCGGTGTTACCACACCTTTGGCACGTACTGGCGGCAGCTCCATATCCCCGATAAAAAAGGTTACAGTTTCTCCAGGAATGTAATTGTATTCACCATGCGTATTAGTCACCCCCTCCTGGGTTTCGGTGCGATAGCCAATACCGGCCACGGCACTGTCCACAAACGTGCCGGTGACAGTGGCTTCTGAAGCAGGAGAACTTGAAGATGCCCCTTCAGAAGAGCTATTGGAGGTCGAAGAACTGCTCACAGAACTCGCGCCAAGCGAGCTTGAAGAACTGCTTAAGGAGCTGCTTCCGGGTGACTTTGAACCGGAATCGCCACCACAGGCTCCGACCAATAATGTCGGCAACAAGATCAGCAATAATTTTCGATAACCCATAACATCCCCCATATGTTTGATATCTATAGCCATCCCCGACGGGCAGGCTACTTCAAAGCGCAGTTTAAGAGAGATTTTATGCGCCAGCATCTCCCATATGGGATATGGCCGGGAGATCGGCAGGCAGGCTATGGGTGTGGCGGGTGGGCTTGATTTCAGTAACAACTGCTGTCGATTGCAACAGCTATTGTGCGCACTACACGCTGGAAAATTAGAGGCGAGGGTATACGGCCCCCTCGCCCAACACATCAGGGACCTGCCTTGCAAGCATATTGCAGAGGTTGCTAGATATCGGGACTAATCGCCAATATTTCCTGACCCGCAAATTGTTGCCGATCAGCGGCGCTCGCGCTTTCCTTACATTCACCTTTCAGCCATAGGTGATAGCGCGAGATACTGCGATCCAATTCAATAAACCCCTCGCGACAATAATGCATGTGCTTGACCACGTAGGCCGCATTTTGCTGGAGGCGTTCATAGGTATTGCGGTTGATATCGACTCCGCCCACATTCCTCGGTTGATTCGGGCCGCTGTGGCGCGCGACGCGAATATGGTTGGGAATCGCATCATCCGGCCACTTGAGGCGATAGACGAACATCTTGCTGTTGTTGCGCAGGATGTCGATCTCCAGCGTTTCTTGCATCCCGGTTTTGGCATAACTGCGGCCGGGCGTACCACATCCACCCAACAAGACAGACAGACTGAGGAGCACGACAGCCAGCGCGGCTGAGCGGGGGAACTGACGGACCATCAGGATTATTCTCCGTTGTTGTAAAGATATGGCGCCCGGTGCCGACACAGTGTGAAAGGGCAGTTTTCATCTTGCCCGCAGCCACCCTAAAACATTTTGCTTACGACGCCAACATCACCGGGCGAGGAATTTTCATGCACGCACGTCTTATTTGCTGCCGTCTGCTCAGATTGCTGGCTATTGCGTGGCTGCTCGGCAGCACGACAGCGCTGGCTGAGGAGTCTCCGCCTGGTGAGAGCGTGACGGCCACGGAAAGTCCCGCATCGGTCCCCATTCAAGAGCCGCTGATAGTCCCCGAGCCTCTTGTGGTTGCAGAGCCAGTCGTTGCCGCTGAGGCTTCGGTGAGCACTGAGCCACCCGTCACCGGAGCGCCGGAACCAGCTCGGGATTTTCCGTTGCCAAAGGATATAGCGGTCAAACCGGACGCAGAGTCCCTCGGAAATCGCTCCCATCCGACAGCATTCATTGTGTCTAATTCCACCACGCGCTATACGCAGGACGCCGAGCACCCGGGCCGGCGCAACCAATGCGCTCATGCGCAGGCCTCTTTACAAGAAAGCCCCTATCACAAATCCATCGCTATCGCGCGCTTTAACCGCACCGAAGCCGATTCATCCAAAGCCGGTGGGCTGCATCAGGCGGAAGAGGGTTTGCCATCCCTGCTGAGCCAGCAGTTGCAACGCCGCCATGCCATCCTGACGCCGGTGCAACTTCCGCAGAGCCTCACCAACCCCGGCGATACCAGCGGCCTGCGCGTGACGAACCAGGTCCAGCAGCTGGCCCGTGCCTATCGCACCCAATTTATCGTGAGCGGCGAAATCCTGGATATGTCCATGGCACACCCAGGCGCAACCTATTCACCAGGTTTATATACCCGCTTCGTCAATGGTGTTCACGATACGTTCGGGTTCAAAACCCGGTTTGACAAACGCGATCGCCATTTCAGTTTTCACCTCAGCTTGCGCGATGGTTTTACCGGCCAGGTTTTATTTCAGAAACGTTATGACACGGTGGGGATCTGGGGGATCAGCAGCCGCAGGGAAGTGGACTTCGGCTCGTCGTTATTCTGGGAGAGCGATTATGGCGAACAAATCGGTGGGCTGGTGAACAAAGCCGGCGACGAACTGGCAGCCGCCATTCAATGCCAACCCTATATCACGCGGGTGGAGAGCAGACCCAGCCAACAGCAGATCCTGCTACACAGCGGTGCTAACAACGGCTTGCGCGCGGGCGATACGCTGGCGCTGTATCAATTGGTGGTGCAACCCGTCAATGGCGAATACCAACTCTACGATACCCGCCTGGTGGATCGTCAAACGCTGATCGAATTGCGCGAGGTGTATCCCTCCCACAGCGTCGCGATCGTGAACAGCGATTATTTATTGAACGGGCAGTATCTGGCAGTGGCGCCCTGATGCGGCGCTAAGGGGTTTTTGCCTTCATCTGACGCTGCAAAAATTCATCGTGCGTCGGCAGGGTTTTTACCATCCCCTGGATGGCTGCCCGGGCCAACTTCAGGGTTTCACCGATCTGGGTGAAATCCACATTGTCCACCCGCGGGCAATGTTTACGCGGACGAATTCCCATCCCCTCGAAGACCGATTGCCAGCTGGCACTGCGGAACAGTTCATCCACACCTTCGCGCAACGCACCGTGGCCGCGGAAGAGCTCGATTCGCTCTTGCAATGAATCCGGTAGCGGCATTTGTTGGCACCAGCGCCAGAAGGGTGTGTCCTGGCGCTGGGTCGCGCAGTAATGCAGGACAATAAAATCGCGCACCTCTTCGTAGTCACCCGCCATGCGTCGGTTGTACTCGCGCACCAGGCCCGGATCGCAATCCTGGTCCGGGAAATAACGCAGGAAAAAATCCATACCGCGCGCAATGAGGTGGATGGCGGTCGACTCCAGCGGTTCCACAAAACCCGCCGCCAGACCGAGGGATAAACAGTTGTATTTCCATATTTCCCGCCGCTTGCCGGTCACAAAGGGAATGACGCGGGGCTCTTCCACCATGGGGCTGTCAATGGCGCGCATCAGGGTGGATTTGGCATCGGCGTCGCTGCAAAAACGGCTGGCGTAGACATAACCGTGACCGATGCGGTGTTGCAGCGGAATGCGCCAGGTCCAGCCTGCCTTGCGCGCTGTGGCCAAGGTGTAGGGCAAGGTTGGCTCGGTCTGCTCGGTCTTGATAGCAATGGCGCGATCACAAGGCAGGAAATCCGACCAGTCCTCGACCTGGACGCCCAAGGACTTTTCAATCAGTAACGCTTTAAAACCGGTGCAATCGATAAAGAAATCGCCGTGAATTTCCCGCCCATCCGCCAGGACGATCTTATCGATATGGCCATTATCACGCCGGGTAACCTGCTCAACGAGCCCCTCGGTGCGAATCACACCCCGGGCTTCAGCATACCGACGCAGATACCGGGCAACCAGTTGGGCATCCACATGCAAGGCGTAGTTAGCGCCGCCTATGGGCGTGTTTTGCGCCTGGTTGGGCAGAAAGAAGCGGCCATTTTCAGCCATGACATTGCAGGGGGAAAAGTCCTGCAGGGATGCCGCCTCACCCTGCATACGCGCCTTGAGCCAACACTGGTAAAAATCGTGATGACCGATTTTTTTCCCGATGACGCCGAAGGGATGGAAGTATTTTTCGTTGCGCTGGTGCCAGTCGACAAACTTGATGCCGAGCTTGTAGGTCGCGCGGGTTTCGCGCACAAATTCCTGCTCATCAATACCCAGGCGCTGGATCAGCCCGACAAAAGGCGGCACGGTTGATTCACCGATACCGATAGTGCCTATCTCCGCAGATTCCACCAGCTCAATCTGGCACAGGTCGTTCTTTAAATGGAATGACAACATGGACGCGGCTATCCAACCGGAAGAACCACCGCCGACAATGACTATTTTTTTTATGGGTTTCATAACATGCGTTCTATGCGTTTAGCCGCGAGAATTACCATTGATTATTTTCTACCATCAGCCCCGAGCTTCCAGATTCGCGCTGTGTGGTGTAATTCCAGTAGGCGGCACTGGAAGCCTGGATCGCCTTGCGCAATACATCAATCGCCTTGTGACGTGGAAAACTCGCGCGCCAGGCCAAGGCCAGCGTACGTTTGGGTGCCGGTTCCGTAAACGGACGGGTCACCAATACATTGGGCGCATAGAGCGATGTTTGCGCAGCGGATAAGGGCAGGATCGTGATGCCCAGTCCCGAGGCCACCATGTGCCGGAGTGTTTCCAGGGTGCTGCCTTCAGCGGCGGTGTGAATGCGCTGGGACGCGCGCTCTTCCGTGGACTGCAAATGTGGGCAGGTCGCGAGTACCTGATCGCGGAAACAATGCCCCTCGCCCAATAACAATACATCCTGGTCATCCAGGTCGTTCGGGCTTATGGCGTCCTGACTCGCCAGTGGATGATCGTGAGGCATCAGCACCACAAAGGATTCATCAAACAGCGGCTGGGTCACCACATCAGGCTCGCTGAAAGGCAAGGCCACGATGATGACATCCAGTTCGCCATTGCGCAGTTTCTTGCCCAGGGTTGCGGTGTAACCCTCTTCAACATAAAGGGGCATGTGGCTGGCGAGCTTTTGCAAATGGGGAATGAATTGCGGCAACAGGTAAGGGCCAATGGTGAAGATGGCACCCACTGCCAGCGGGCTGCTCAGCTGATCCTTACCGGCATCGGCAATATCTTTAATGGCCGCCGTTTGCTCCAGCACCCGGTGAGCCTGGGCCACGATCTGTTCGCCAATCGGAGTGGGTTGCACACGGGTCTTGGTACGCTCAAACAATGCCACCCCCAGTTCATCCTCCAGTTTCTTGACCGCAATACTCAGTGTGGGCTGACTGACATGGCAGCGATCCGCTGCGCGGCCGAAGTGTTGCTCTTGCGCAAGGGTGACAATATAACGCAGCTCTGTGAGGGTCATAATAGGGTTTCCCGTCAGTGTTGTTGCGGTTCCGGGCGGCGAGGCGCGCCCGGACATCATACGCCTTTATTGGCGATATCCACAGATCAAATCAGGCCCGGCGCTCAAGTCGACCCTTGTTGTTCATCCAATCATCCCTATAAATAGGGCTTGCGCGAACCACCGGAAAACTGAACAATCCCGCCAGATTCGGAACCGGGTGTTGGCCGTCAATCAACCCACACCGCCAAGCGATAGACATGAGTGATATGAGCGAGCTTTTTATCCTGCAAAATCATGACAAGCTCTTTCTGGGGCGTCAGAAAGAATGGCTGGACGGCAGTGATCCTGCCAGCCTGTTCAAAACACCGCATAAAGATGAAGCGGTTAACCAGGTGTTTGAAATCAGTTCCAAGGATTACACCCAGCGCATCAAAGTGGTGAGCTGCAAGGCGAACGACAAAGGGTTGCCGGTCATCGAGCCCGCGTTGCTGCCAAACGACGCACCCACATCTGCGCCGCTGTTCACCGAGACAGTAGTTGCCGATGCCGATGCCGATGCCGATGCCGATGCCGATGCCGATAATTTTGCAGCGGATATTACCT